>NZ_JCASIE010000029.1:0-45467 GCF_059685865.1 Telluria sp. ZB4P36 | reverse complement strand
CGTCGGCATCGTCGACACCACGGCCGATCAAGCGGTCGCCCTGTGGCGGCTGGTGGCCGAGCGGGCCGTCTGCGTCAACACGACGGCGGCTGGGGGCAACGCAAGCCTCATGACGCTCGGAGATTAATGCTTGAAGGAACTGGCGACTCTCGAGGATTGTACGTTCGTAACTGTGGCAGGACCAGCAGCATGCGATGACCGCAAACGTGCGAAAGATTCGAGATTCGCCGCGCGCTTCACAACACCTCTCGCGCCAGCAGATTCAAACAGACACATCGACTGTTCGGCCATCACGCTGTCACACGTCCATACCGCTAAGGGCTTTCATTCGCGCGCGCAGCCGTGTCGATATCCAGATAGCGCCACACGGTCAGCTCCACCGGGTGCCGCTTGTAATGCTTCAGCCATGGGTGCTGGATGTCGGCAGAAATGGGATGCGTCAATGGAATGATCGGGTTGTGCGCATGCAGGATCTGGTTCATCTGCCGGTACAGATCCTGGCGCGCCTGCGGCTCCGGTGTCGAACGCGCACGTTCCAGCAGATGGTCGTAGGACTTCATGCGAAACCGTGCATAGTTCGACCGGTCCGTATTCGGACCATAAAGCAGCTGCAGGAAATTATCTGCATCGGCATAATCGGCGATCCAGTTCGTTTCAAACATCTGCACCTTTCCTTGGCGCGATGCCTTGATGATTTCACTCTTCTTGTCCGAAACAAAGTGGACGCGGATGCCGATCGATTGCATGACGCGGCGCCACATCTCGTCGCGCAGGCGTCCGGCCACCGTCGCTTCACTGTGCATCGTCAGCGTCAGCGGCTTGCCCTGCGGGTTGCGCCGGTTGCCGTCGGCATCGCGCCTCGTGTAGCCGAACGTATCGAGCAGTTGGTTCGCAAGATGGCGATCCTGGACGACGCTGCTGCGATAGGCTGGGTCGTATCCGATGACGCCGGGCGGCACGAGCGACTCGGCTTTCATGGCGAAACCCTGTTTCAGCAGCCCCACGTCCACTTCGCTGCTGTACGCCATCGCGATCGCCCTGCGCAACGCGATTTTCTCCTTGCTGCCGCCCCCGATGACAGGGTCATCCATGTTCATCCACATATAGTAGGTTTGCAGCACGGGGAAACGATGCAGGCGCATTCCCCGGGCCGCCAGTTCGGGCCGCAGTTTCCCATGCTCGACGACCATCGATGTCATCGATTCAGGCACCTGCTCCACATAATCGAACTGCCCGTCCAGGAAGCCCAGCATCCGGCTTTGAAACTCCTCGGCCACCTTGATGTCGATACGGTCTACCAGAGGCAGCTGCTTTCCGGCTAGCGCTGCTGCGATCGCCCGGTCCTCCGGCCCTCGCCCCGATGTGCCGTCGAAGGCGGTATGGGGCTGCCGGTTCGCGAGGAGCACGATGCGGTCGCTGCGCTTCCACTCGCCCACCCTGAACGGCCCAGTTCCTACCGGGTGATTGCCTGCCTGTCCCGGATAGAATTCGATGACTTCGCGCGCCACCACACCTGTAGCGGGCGCAGCCAGGTAATACAGGAAATGATTGTCCGGCTCACGCAAGCTGATGCGCAGGGTGTAGCGGCCGGTGGCCTGGAGACCGGGCACCGGCGTGTCGTAGTTGAACTGCCTGCCGGCTCCACGCAGGGCCTCATCGCCCGCGATCTTGCCTTCGAACAGGGATAACCAGGGTGAACGCAGCCGCGGGTCATACAGCCGCTTGAGACTGTAGACGTAGTCTTGCGCAACCAGTTCGCGCCGTTTGCCCTTGAACGCGGGGTCGGGCGAAAAATAGATGCCGGGACGCAGACGGAAGGTATAGGTCCGGCGATCCCGACTGACGTCCGGCAAACCCATGACCGTGTTTCCACGCAGCGCAATCGGCCGTGCCAGGTAATCATAGCGAAGAAGCGGATCGAACACGTTGTCGATGAGACCGAGTGTGACGATATCCGAGGCGGCTGCCGGGTCCATCCCGCTTTCGCTCGTGTTGAGGTAGACGCGCAACACCTTGTCCGTCGCTGCCGGCTCGGCCCAGCACGCCGGCCCAAGCAGGACCAGCAGCACATGCAGGCCGGTCAGGAAGTTTTTCAGCATACCGTTCATGGTACGCGCCGGAAATCGCGGCGTACCTGGGCCCGGTCGCCAAAGTCGAAATGCCACCACTCGCTGTCGATGCCGCAAAAGCCGGCGTCAAGCATGGTATCCCTCAGCAGGCGCCGGTTGCCGAGCTGCTCGGCGTTGAGCATGCCGCGCACGAAATGCGCGGTCTCCAGGGCGGGATGGGCCAGTTCCCCCATGTAGTCGAAGGGTGTTCCCATATCGAGTTCGTCGCCGTCGGCCCCTACCAGGCACAGGTCGACCGCCATGCCGAACGAATGCATGGAACCTTGTGCCGGGTGCGCCAGGTAACGCTGCAGCCCGGTCCCCTCCAGCGCCGCCCACATCTGTTCCTGGACGTGCTGGGGACGAAGCGCATCGAGAATCTTGAGGCGTATACCGGGGGCCCGGAGGCGAAGCAAGGCGACTGCATGCCGCAGCCCTTGCGCGGCGGACGCATGAAGCCAGGCATAATCGATGCTTCCATACAAATTGCGCTGTGCGAAATTGTCGACGGATGCATAGCGCAAGTCGACGACAATGCCGTCGATGCTGGACAGATGCCGGAACTCTGCATCCGGCCTCCACTTTGAATCACGGCTTGTTTTCATCATGAGACTTTCCCCTTGCAGCTTCGACTGCAACGGATGGGCTTGCCGGATCGCCGATCCGGCGCCGAGCGCAGCGATGCAGCCGTCACTCGGGACTTCCTGAGGCATCTTCGATGTCATATTCACTTTCGAGTAATAAAAATCTGCGGCCCACAAGACCGATGCGACCGGACGCAAACCGGTCTTGTCGCTTGGGTGCGTCGCGAGAATGCCATTCACGACCATGGCGCTCGATCCTCCCCCATCGACATTGATCGCATCCTGCGCACCGAGCTCCAGCAACATATCGGCCAGCTCGTCCAGGGTGAGCCCGACGCTATGTTCGCTTCTGCCGTCGACGACCAGGAACAGGACGCGTCCGCCACCAAGCACAGCCACGGCGGTGCGTGGGGCCCGGACCTCGGCCTGGATGCCGCTGTGCGCATCGAAGCCCTCCTCCCGGTCCCGGACATGCTTCACGCCCCCTTGCACCAGGACTGGACCGCCTCCGATCGCCCACACGGGATTCCACGCTAGTGGAACATCGTCCGGCCCGACCACCCGGATTTCCGTGCGCCCGTCTGCCATCTTTCCCAATGCGGCACGCGCGACCGGCTTCGCATTGCCAGCCCGGACCAGGTGGCCGACTCCTCTGGCGCGTACTACCGAATCCTCGACCGCCAGGCTCAGGATCGAGCGGGCGTCGAAATATCCACCATTGATGACCACGGCCGGCTGCCGTGCCTGGCGCTGGGCGAATTCGAGTGGTGTCAGCCGGTGCTGCCCGAACGAAGCGCTGCGCCACTGCGCGGGTGTTTCGACGAGCGCATAGACGGCACAAAGATTGTCGCCGGTGCCGCGGAAGACCTTGATCCCAGCCGGCAGGGCACGATTCAATGCGGTATCCGGCCGCCAGACCACCCCCGATGCCTCGCAGCACAGGCAGATCGCCCAGGTACAAGCGAGCAGCAGGCCGCGTACCGGATACCCCGACAGTCGCACGCCGCGCATCATGCGCTTTCACCCAGCCCTTCGAGGGCGAGCAGCTCATCGAGGCGCTGGCGTCGGCGTATGAGGCGCTCTTCTTTTCCATCGATCAGTACCTCGGCCGCCAAGGGGCGCGAGTTATAGCAGGATGACATGCTCGCCCCATAGGCACCGGCATCATGGAAAACGACGGTGTCGCCGACATCGGCGGGCGGCAGCGGCACCGCAGCCACGACGCCATCCGGGGTCTGCGTAAACACGTCGCCGGATTCGCACAAGGGTCCCGCGACGATCGCAGGACTTGTGCCGGATGCATCCTTTACATGACCGTCCGGGCCGAGCACCGTGATTCCGTGATAGCTTCCGTACATGGCGGGCCGGGCCAGGTCATTGAAGCCGGCATCCACCAGCACGAAGCGGTTCGCACCAGCTACCTTCGTGGCGCGCACCTCCGCCATCAGGACCCCGGCTTCGGCCACCAGGAAGCGTCCCGGTTCGATCTCGAGTTTCACCGCATGGCCCAGGTAGCCCTCGATTTCTTTCCGGGCCGCGTCCCACAGATGAAAATAGTGCCCGGTATCGACTGGCGCCTCGCCCTCCCGGTATGGAATCGCAAGGCCGCCACCGGCCGAGATCGATTCCAGATCGACATCGGCCCGACGCACCAGGTGGACCATGGATTTGCAGACCTCGAGCAGGTGGCCGTAGTCGGCTCCCGAGCCGATATGCATGTGCAGCCCCACCAGGTGCAGTTGCTGGCGCCGGAGCGTGGCGAGTGCATGCGGCAGGTCCTCGTGCCAGATCCCATGCTTGCTGTTTTCTCCGCCGGTATTCGTCTTCGTGCTGTGCCCATGGCCGAATCCAGGGTTGATGCGAAGCCAGACGCGGTGGCCGGGGTTGACCGCTCCCAGCTGCTCCAGCATATCGACCGAACCCGCATTGACTTCGATGCCATGCTCGACGACCAGCTCCAGACTCCCCCGGTCGAACACATCGCAGGTGAATACGATCTCGGACGCGTCGTAACCGGCTGCCAGGGCGCGCCCGATCTCGCCGGCCGAAACGGCATCGACCAGCACGCCCAACCCGTGCAGCAAGCGCAGGATATGGGTATTCGAACATGCTTTCTGCGCGAAGCGGATGACGTCGAATGGCGCCAACTGCGCCACGCGCTGGGCGATGATGTCTGCCTGGTAGACCCATACCGGGGTACCGGTCGCGACGGCGATGCGATGCAGTCGGCGAGGGTCGTCGATCAAATCTGGATACATGCTTGCTCCATATTGGCGAAGGAAGGGCCTGCGGCGCCGCCGATGCGCGGCTGTGCCAGCAGGAGACGCTGCGTGTAGGGATGCGCCGGCTGCCGGTACAGGGTGTCGGAATCTGCCATCTCGACCACCCGTCCGTCGGACATCACCATGACCTGGTCGGAGATATGCTTGACCACCGCCAGATCGTGCGAGATGAAGAGATAGCTCATGCCGAATTCGTCTTGCAGGTCTTGCAGCAGATTCAGCACCTGTGCCTGAACGGAGACATCCAGCGCCGACACCGATTCATCGCAGATAAGGAGGTCGGGCTGCATCGTCAGGCAGCGAGCGATCGCGATCCGTTGGCGCTGTCCGCCTGAGAATTCATGAGGGTACTTTCCAATGGAACGGCTTGGCAACCCGACCTTGTCCAGCAGGGCCCGTGCCATGCCGGCCCGTTCGGCCGGACTGGCGCCGAGCCCATGGATGCGCATCGGTTCCGTGAGAATATCGCCGACGGTGAAACGTGGATTCAGGGACGCATACGGATTCTGGAAGATGATCTGGATCCGGCGCTTGACTGCCATGTATTCCTTCCGTCCCATCGCAAGGAGATCCTTGCCTTCGAAGTGGACCTTGCCCGACGTCGCCTGGTGCAGCCGCACCAGGGTCAGGCCGAGCGTGCTCTTGCCGCAGCCCGATTCGCCGACGATTCCCAGGGTGCGCCCACGGGGCAGGATGAAGGACACGTCCTGCACAGCCTTGAATTCCCGCGTACGAAACAAGCCGTCACGCACGAAGAAGCTCTTGCACAGCCCGTCCACGACGAGCAGCGGCGTATCGCCGGCAGCATAACCTCGCCGCCGGTCTGGCAGTCGGTCGCTGGAGAACTTGCCGCACAGGTGATCCTCGATGACCGGCAGGCGCACGGGACGCCGGTCCAGGCGCGGCCGGCATTCCAGCAGTGCCCGGGTATAGGCGTCCGCCGGTTGTTCCAGCACCTGCCGCACCGTCCCGGTCTCCCGGACTTCGCCGTGGCGCATGACGACGACATGGTCCGCGAATTCGGCCACCAGGGCGAGGTCGTGGGTAATGAAGAGTACCGACATCCGGCGCTTGCGTTGCAGGCTCCTGATCAACTCCATGACGCTGCGCTGAACCGTTACATCGAGCGCCGTCGTGGGTTCATCTGCGATGAGCAAAGTCGGTTCACAGGCGACTGCCATGGCGATCATGACGCGCTGCTGCTGCCCCCCGGAGAGATGATGAGGATATGCGTCGATCTTTTTCTCCGGCTGGGGTAGCCCCACTTCTGCCAGAAGGCCCAGTGTGCGCTCGCGTGCCTGGCGGGCGCCCATGCCCATGTGCTTGCGCAGTACTTCGCCGATCTGGAAGCCGACCGTGAGAACGGGGTTCAGCGACGACATGGGGTCCTGAAAAATGATCCCGATGTCCTTGCCACACAGGGCCCGCCGCTGCGCTGGAGACAGCGCCAGCAGATCGCGCCCCTGGAAGCGGATGCTGCTCGCCTCACCGACGGACGCCTGCGGCGCCGGCAGCAGGCCCATGACCGCAAGTGACGTGACGGATTTCCCGCTGCCGGACTCTCCCACCAGGGCGACGGTCGCATGATGCGGGACATCAAAGCTGACTCCCTTGAGCGCCTCGAAGGTCTCGGTCTTGTCCAGCCTGAAGCTGACCCGAAGGTCTCGTACTTGAAGCAACATTCAGGTTCCTATGTCATTTTGGGGTCGAGGGCGTCACGGAGCGCGTCGGTGAGCAGGGAAAACGAGGTGACCAGCAGCGCCATGGCGCCTGCGGCAGCTGCGAGCTGCCACCATATCCCCAGGATCAGCTCGTTCTGGGCTTCGTTCAGCATGCTGCCCCACGAGACGACGCCGACCGGGACGCCGAACCCGAGGAAAGAGAGGATGACTTCGGATTTGATGGATCCGACCACCAGGATCGATAGCTGGACCAGTGCGACGTGGCTGACGTTCGGCAGGATGTGACAGACGATCTTGCGGCAGCTCGATGCGCCGATGGCTTCGGCTGCCATGACATACTCGCGCGCCTTGTGCTTCATGTATTCTGCGCGGATCAGACGATACGGTCCGGTCCAGCCCGTTAATCCAAGGATCAGTACGATCGTGCCGACGCCGCGTTGCTGCAGCACCGCGGCCACGGTGAGAATCATCAGGATGCTCGGGATCGACGTGAATATGCTGTAGAACCAGAGGAAGAAGTCGTCTACCTTGCCTCCGTGGTAGCCGGACAGGGCGCCGAACAAGGTCCCCAGTCCCACCGCGAGAACGGCCGCGACGACCCCCACGGCGATCGACGTCTCGGCGGCCTTGACGGTCTTCTTGAGCACGTCACGCCCCCACTTGTCGGCGCCGAGCGGAAGCGGTTCGCCGGGGGACGCCTGCCGCTGGTCCGTCGCCTGACGGCGCTCGCGCAGCCGTGCCAGCTCGTCCGAGAGCGGATCGTATTCGTTCGCCGCGGCCGGCACCTGGCCGCGGGGCATCGCATGGCTGCCCGCCGCAGCGTCCAGGAACGCGGGTTGTGCGTAGCTGACGGCGACTTCCCTGTCCCAATCTGCGGCAATCAGGCCCCCAAGAGACATCATCAACAGGACGCCGAAGCATCCCAGCACACCCATCGAGAGCAGCGCGATACGGTCGGCGCGCAAACGGCGCCAGGCCAGGCTCCATGCACCAGGCGATTCACGTTCTATGGTCATTCGATCAATTCTTATCTATTCAGACTAGTGTTGGCCGCTGTCGCCGGGCGACAGACAGGCCGCACGGGGGAGCCGACATTCAGCGCAGGACGATGCGAGGATCCACGGCGCGATACGCGAGATCGGCCAACAGATTGAACACCATGGTCGCCGCCGCCACGTACACCGTGATGGCCTTGATGACCGGGAAGTCGCTGCGCTCGACGGCGAGAATCACTTCCCTGCCGATTCCCGGAATGCCGAAGAAGCGTTCCAGCAAGAACGCACCGATCAACAGCGAGGGCAGATTCGCCATCACATGCGTAATAATGGGAATCGACGCATTGCGCAGCACATGGATCCACATCACCCGGGATTCTCCCAAGCCTTTGGCGCGCGCCGTGCGGACGTACTCCTGCCCTGCCTCGTCGAGCACGAAGCTGCGGTACAGGCGCAAGGTGGGTGCGATCGCGACGGTCAGGCCGATGAGGATCGGCAGCGGTGCGTAGCGTCTCAGGTTCTCGCCGAGGTCGTCGGTCCAGCCCTGGACGGGAAACAGGCCGAGCTTGAACGCGAGTCCGTACTGGAAGACGATGATGTACACCAGAATACTGACCGACATTCCCACGGTACACGCGACCATGACGGCGCGGTCGGTCAGGGAACCCCGAACGAAGGCGATCGACAGCGCCAGTGCGACACCGATGAGCGTCTCCAGCAAGGTCAGTGGAACCAGCACGGTCAGCGAAGGTCCGAGGCGGGTGGAGATGATCGACGATACGGGCTCGCCCGTGCTCCAGGCCTGGCCGAAATCGAATGACACGATCTGCTTCACGAAGATCCAGAGCTGGGTATGCGCAGGCTGGTCCGTACCGAGCTGCCGGCGTATGTTGGCGATCTCGCCGGCGTCGGCCATTTTTCCAGCCAGCAGATAGGCCGGGTCCCCTCCCACCCAATTGAAGAGGACGAATACCAGCAAGACGACGCCCGCCATCGTTGGCAACATCTGAACGAGTCTGCGGACAATGAATGTAAACATGAGTCATCCTAAAGTTGCGCACGGGACGGCATGCGTCCCGTGCGCCGGCCCTGTCAGCGACCGCTGTGACGGGGATAGTTCTCGAACGATCGTTGAGGAGGCCGGTCGGCCGCCTGCGTGACGGCGACCGGCTCCTGCGGAATCGCTACCGCTTCGAACGGCCGCAGCGCTGCCGCGCCTGACGGTTCTCGCGCCTTTGCAGATGCAGCGCCGGCGGACGGCACCGGCACCGCAGCGTCAGCGTGGACAGGCATCTGCGAGCGCGCATGCCAGGCGGCACCCAGCCAGATGCCGGCGGCAAGCGCTGCGACCGCCGCAAGCCAGCCTCCGGCCACCTTTCCGATCCGGCTCATTCGAAGATGTGCAGCCATAGATCGTTACCGAGGCCGTTGTCGTTGATGGCCCGCTCGAAGGCGTCTTTCGGGTATTTTTGGTTCTTGCCCGAAACGCTGGTATCGTAGCTTCCCTTGACCAGCAACCATTTGCCATAGGGGTCGTGGACGGTGTAGTTCACGCCGTCGTAGCCGGTCACCACCAGGATATGGCCGGGATTGGTGAACCAGCCGTGCACGATCGTGGGCTTGCCCTGGCTGGCGCGCTGGCGCAGCTGGTCGAAGGTACCTGTCTGGGTGCCGTAATCGCGCAAACGGCTGCCCTTTTCGGCGGCGATGGTATTGAAGACGGCGGCGAGGGTCGGCACGGTCTGCTGGACGCCGAAGCGGTTGTTCAGGTAATCGGGGGTGCGCTGTCCCAGGTTCGCCGCGCTCGTCAGGCCGTAGAAGTCCGTGATCATGGCCATCGAGGTAATGCTGCAGGTGCCGCCCGGGTTGGAGGCGTTGGCCAGCTGCGACCAGTAGGGAACGACAGGGCTCGGTACCGGCTCGGAAGGCGTGGCAAGGTAGTTGGTCACGGTATTGTTTCCGGCACCGCAGGCGGCCTCGGTGAACGTGTTGCGATTCCAGTCGATCTGCGCCCAGTCGTTCCAGATAGCGGTCGGCGTTCCGCCGCCCGGAATGCGCCAGATCGACGCGTTCGGTCCCGCCACGTTCATGAAGGTCTCGAGCTGGGGACCGGTGATCTGGTCATACTCGGTCGAGACGATATTCCAGATCGGCTTGGCCGCGCCCAAGCGCCTGTATTCGCAATTGGTCGCTTCGATCCATTTCTTCGGATCGGCCATGTAACTGCTTCCCCAGACCTCCAGATAGGTTTGCGGCATATGGAAGTCGACATACTTGTCGATCAAATCGACGCGCATGCCGTGGTACTCCGGGTTGCCCCAGGTCGTCGCCCCGATCGGGAAGCTGGACGCGGCGCCGGCGATCAGCCCGGCAGTCTTGGCGCGGTCGCGTGCGGCTTGGAATTCCTGGAACAGCGTTTCGAGCGTGCCGGTCTGGTTGTTGAATTCCACCTCGACGTCGCTGACGAAGCCCACATAACCGTACTTCGCGGCCTGGTACAAGGCATCGGCCTGCGCGGTCGCGTTGTTCGGCCGGTTGTACGCCCAGGCCCATGGTTCGATGCCGCGCGCGCGGTAAATGTCGGTCGTCGACTTCAAGCAGGCATCGGGGAACAGCGAGCAGGCCGAAGCGCCGTCCGCGATCTTGATGTAGATCCGCTTGACGCCCAGCGCCTTGAGCTGGTCGGCGATCTGGGTGTGGGTCTTGCCGAGCTGGTCGGCATAAAAGAGCCAGGCGCCGTACTTGTTGCCGACCGCCGGCGCCGGCGCCGACGTACTCTTCACGCGCAGGTAGAAGTCCGAGTTCCAGCGGTTGAGGTAGCAGGCCGATCCGCCGCCGAGCGATTCGCAGATCGAGACCTCCTCCGCCGTGAAGTTCCCATGCACGTTGTTCGGTACGCCGTTGCCTTGCTCGAAGCAGTGGCCGCCGTAGGTCGGCGAGCGGACCGACCCCACAGGACAACTGCCGGTGCCCCGCAGGTTCTGGGCGAAGGTCCTCGACCAGCGTTGCACATTGACGGTCTTCCCGTTGACCAGGTAAGGATAGGTCGCCGTGCATGAACCGCCCGCCCCGGCGTTGACGCATCCCTGCACCATCTGGGCAGTAAATGGCCCGAAGGTGTTGGTGGGGGTGACACATGCCGTCGCCGCCGCGTCGAATACCGCCCCGTCGGGACAAAGCGCATGCGCATTCGATATGCCGAACATCAGCGCCGCTCCTGCGGCGAAAGATCTCCAAAATCGCATTTCCGTCTCCTGATGATAAGGCCGCAGCAAGGAAGCCGGGACGAGGGAATTCGCCCGGCCCGGAACGGCCGTGAACCCGTCTTGCGGGTATTTCTGGTTTTTATGTGACTATCTAGCGCGGCGCAGCCCGCAGCACCTGCTTGTGCAGCGCGGTCAGCACCAGCTCCTCCTGGCGCGACAGGGCGGAATAGCTGCCCGGGGTCGCGGCCGGATTGCTGGCGGTACCGCCGATGAGGACGACCATGCCGCTGCGTTCCTCGAAGTTCACGGCGAATACAGAGAGCAGGCCGTAGGCTTCGCCCAGGTGTCCCCAGGCGGAATAGGCCCCGCCCGGCACCAGGCTGCTGCCCGCGCCGGGTGCGCGATCGAAATGCTGGGCGCCGAGCCCCCACTGCGAGAACAGCCCGTGATGCGTGTCGCCGTTGCGTAAGACCGGGTCGTAGCGCCACTGTGTGGAGAACATCTCCCGCAGGCTTGCGGGGGCCAGAAACGCCTTGCCGCGGTGGCGGCCCTCGTCGAGCAGCATCAGCACGATCTTGCCGAGATCATTGGCCGATGCACGCAGCCCCCCGGTCGGGCTGAATACGGTTCCATTGCTGCCGATCACATAACTGTCCAGTCCGGGCGGCTCGGCCGCCTTGCCAGCGCTGAGATCGTCCACCTGTGCGACCCAGGGACCAAGGGGATTCCATCCTGACGAGGCGGGGCTTTGCTTGCGATACAAGGTAGCCAGGCGGCTGGCCGCTGAAGGCGGGAGCGCAGCAACATTGAAGCCGCCGTCCATGTCCAGCGGCGACAGGACGAGACGCTGCATCAGTCGGTCGAAGCGCTCACCCGTCGCGGCCTCCATGACGGTTCCGATCACGCCCCAGTTGAGGTTACTGTAGGCGAAATAGCTTCCTGGCCGATGCTGGTCATCCCAGACGCGCGGCTTGTCCTGCAGGGCCTTCTGGAGTGACAGCGTGGCGCTCCAGCTGTACCCTCCTTCGTCGCGCAAGGAGGATGTATGGCTCAGCAGCATCCGCAAGCTGAGCGGCTGCTCGGGGAAAGCCGGATTACGCAGGCGGAAGCCGAGGTAATCGGAAACGTCCCGGTCGAGCGCCAGCTTGCCTTGTTCGACAAGGCGCATGACGCCCAGGGTAGTGACGAACTTCGATACCGACGCGATGCGATACAGGGTATCGGGGTCGGCAGCCCGGTTCAGCGCCGGGTCGGCCGGGTGGATGAACCGGTAGCCCCAGCCCTGCCGGTAAGCGATCTGGCCGTCCCGAACCGCAAGCACGGCCAGGCTGGGCATTCCGTGCACGGGGTCGGCTACGACTGCGGCAAGGCTGCGGTCGAGCTGCCCCTCCCCGGTGGAGTGCGAAGACGCCAGCCTGGACGGCGGGACCGAGCAGGATGCCATGCACATCGACAGGCACAGGCAGCCGGCAGTTTTCCAGTGTGCGATGCGCATGGCGTGACCCGGTCTTAATAGAACTGATAAGAAAGATTGACGCCAACCGTGCGCGGCTGCGCGAGGATCGGCCGCGCTCCCGTAATGCCGATCGGCTGGGAGGAAACCTGCGCCTTGCTGTTCGCGATGTTCCGCACCCACAGCCCGAGGTCCCAGTTATCCTTGCTCAGCGAAACGTTGCCGTTGAACAAGGAATAGGAAGGGAAGACGGTGGCCGGGACGCCGTTCGTATCGCGGTTGGTGAGCACCGCACCGACGTAGCGGGCATTCAGGCCGGCGCTCAGGTACATCCCGTTGTCGAAGAAGGTGTTGTAGCGAACGCCGGCATTGTGCTTCCACTTCGCCCCGCCGCCCAGGCGGTCTCCTTCATACCAGGTGGTGCAGCCGGTCGTGGTCGACTGGTACAGGCAATGCTTCTTGGTTTCGTCGAACTCGCCCTTGTTGGTGGCGGCGGCGTAGCTCACGCTCCAGTTGGCGTTGACCTTGAAGCGGCTGCTGAATTCGAAGCCCTGGGTATGCGCATCCGGACCGTTCGCGGTGCCGTTGATGGGGAAGCCGTTCTCGACGTCCTGGCTGCGGTAGGTCTGGGTATCGTTCCAGTCGATCCGGTAGATGCTCGTCTCGATGTACAGCTTGCGGTTGAACAGGTACCCCTTGATGCCGAGTTCCTTGTTCAGCGTCGAGTCGGGAGCGTATTCGTTGCCGACCTTGGTGATCTTGTTCGCACCGAAATCGCGGAAGCCATTGACCCCTCCGCGGCGATAGCCCTCCGACAGGGTGGCGTAGGCCAGCAGATTATCGGTGAACTGGTAGGAGGCGTTCAGCTTGTAGTACGATTGTCCGCTGTCGCTCGTGGTGTTGGTCTTGTCGCTGTTTACCAGGTCATAGGTGAAGTCCTTGATGAAGGAACGCGCCGTGTCGTCATACTTGAACAGGCGCCCGCCGACGGTGAACAGCCACCTGTCCGTCGGCCTGTACCCGACTTCACCGAATACTGCAGTTTCCGAATACTTGCTGGCCAGGTCCTCCGTATAGCCCTCGTCGACGCGTCCTCCCTTGGTGGCGCGCTTGATGCCGTTGTAGGCGTCCAGCCCTTCCATCATTTCCGAGAATTTCAGACTCTTGTTGGTACGGGTATAGAACACGCCGGCAATCCAGCTGAATGGACCGTCGCCGTTCGAGGTCAGCCGCGTTTCGTGGCTCAGGCCCGTGTAACGGTTATCGAAGGTCATATAGGCAGAGCGGCCGCTGCTGATCTTCGCGCCGGAGTCGCCGAGCAGGTAGTAGAACACGTGCCCACGGTCGGTGTAGTCGGCCTGGCCCGCGCGCTCGTCGCTGAAGTAGGAAGTCGAGGAATGCAGCTTTGCAAAGCTGAAGTTCCAGTCCAGGTCGATCGAGTCGAGCTTGAACTTGCGGTCCGAGAATTCCTCGTAGCGGGACAGGATGGTATGGTCGTTAACCGCGTAGGGCGTCTTGAACGGATCCGTGTAGAGCGAACAGGGATCCTTGCCCTCCTTGCCGCAACGGTCGCCGTAGCGGTCATTGTTCCAGATCGCCAGCTTTTCCTGCGGCGTAGCGGCATTCGCGATGCCCAGCGGGGTCAGGCTGGCGCCGCTGGTACCATGCGCCAGCTGATCCTGCTGCGTGTGGGCGAAGGTCAGCGACACGTCCTTGTGGAGCTGCCACAGCAGGCTGACCCGCCCGCCGTTCACCTTCTGCCAGTCGTCGTCTTCATAGACGTTCCGGTTGGGATCGGGCTTGGTGACCCAGGTGCCGGCGCCGTTGTTCACGTTCCATGGCGGATTCGAGACGCGGTCGGTATATCCCTTTTCGTCGAGCCGGGCGAGCGATGCGCGCAAGGCGAGCCGCTGGCCCAGGGGCAGATTGACGACGACGTCGGTATCGTTGCTCACGCCGCCATGCTTGGTCTGGTAGAAGCTGGTATTGACCCTGAACTCGGTCTTGTTCAGCCTAGGCTGGTTGGTAATGTAGCGGACAGTCCCACCCAGGCTGCCGCTTCCATACAGCGTGCCTTGGGGGCCGAGCAAGGTTTCCACGCGGGCGATGTCCTTGATGCGGTAACCCATGAATGGCAAGGCAGTGTCGTCCAGGTAATAGGCCAGGGTGGAACGGACGAACTGCTCGATGTTGTTGGCGTTCACCGGCGACACATTCAGCCCGCGCACGGTAACGGAATCGGTGAAACGGGCGCTGTTGCCGGGTGCGCTGATGCTGACGCTTTCCTGGATCAGGCGCTTAGCGTCCGTAATGTTCTCTCGGCGCAGCGCTTCTTCCGAGATGGCGCTGACGTTGTACGGCACCTTCGAGGCCAGCTCGCTGCGCTTGGATGCGGTTACCACGACTTTGGTGATCTTGTCATCTTTCGCCTCGAGCTTCGCGGCGTTCGCGTTTTTCGCATCTTGTGCGGCGGCGGCTGTCGCCGCGACCGGCGCAGCAGGCGCTTCCTGTGCCATGACCTGATGGGCGTACGTTGACAGTAGCGCTGCAGATATGGCTGCGGCAAGCGTGCTTGGTTTGGTCTTCAATGGAGTCTCCCCTCGTTTGTTATGGTTTCTCATCGACGGCATGTGATTTTGCTTAGCCGAAACCATCTTAAGCGGGAGCTTTTTCTACTTGAATAGCCGAGCCCGAAAGTTCAGTTGCCTGGCATGACAAGCAATGAAAGGACAATGCGCCGTCGGGAGGGCGTGCAAAAACTGGTTCTGCCTATGGAAAGCAGGTGAAAGGCGACCCGGGCCGCTGGTCCTGCAGGAATATGGCGCAGTGCGATTCAAGCACATGAAATGGTCGCTTCATGCCATAACTTCAAGATATCGGCCGCCAGGGAGTACAGGCGCGCCGTGCACACTCGCCGATCGCATCGATCAGCGCGAGTGCTTCGCGCGGCAAGTCGGCTTCCTCACGCTGCAACAGCCAAAGGCAGACCGGAAACCGGGGAATGGAGGGTCGCGTCTGCAGGCTCATTGATCTCGCGGTAAAGGGATCGATCAGGCTGAGTCCATGGCCGGATGCGGCAAGGGCAGCTGCCAGCTGGTGTGTTTGCGCGACCGTCGGCCGATTCCACGTAAGGGCATGGGCATCCACGGCGGCCAGCACCATGCATTCGAGGGGGTCGCTGGGTGCAATGCCCACGAGCTGGTCAAGTATCTCGGCCAATGGCAGCGCATCGTTGCAACCCTGCTGCCAGGTACCGGGCCGGGCCGCCACCAGCATATGGTATTCTGCCAGCAGGCGTGCCTGGATCCCTTCCGTCTTCGGGTTCTGCAAGCTGATTCCGAAGTCGGCCTCGCCCAGCAGGATCCGGCGAAGCATCGCGGCCGTGTGATCGCTCGACACCTCGCAGTCTGCGTAAGGAAAGTGCCGGCGCCAACGCATCATGGCATCCGGCAGAAGCGCCGTGGACAGTGAAGGCGTCGCCATCACGCGTACGAGCCTGGCCGCGCGACGCGGCAAGGCGGCGGCAACGCGCCGCACCGACTGCAGATGCAGCACAAGCTTGCCGGTTTCCAGGTGGAGCGTTCGCGCCTCGGGGGTCGGCACCAGCCTTCCGGACTGCCGAATGAACAGCGGGAGTCCCAGCTGGAGTTCGAAGTGCTGGAGCACCTTCGACACCGAGCCCTGAGAGATGGAGAGCGCCGTGCTTGCAGCGCTTATCGTGCCGACTTCCATGAGGGTGTTGAATACTTCCAGATGGCGCAATCGCATCAAGGCTCCGTACATGTTAAGCGTCGATATTCACCGGACCGGCAGCAAAACCTGGAACCATCCAAGTTTTTCCTTATCGCAAGTGCCAGCACCCGCGTGCTTTTGATACACTCGGACAAGACCGCGATCATGCGGAAAATCATGTTAGCGTTCCGATTACATTGCAAGAATGACCAGCGCAACAAGTACATTTGAGTCCAGGGGCAAGCAAGCAGAGGGTGTCAGCCAGTTCATTGGCGCGGTTACGGACAGCGACATACGGCTGTTGCGGATTTTTTGCACCGTCGTCTCGGCTGGCGGATTGTCTGCCGCAACCGGCGAACTGCAGGCAGACCTGTCGACGGTCAGCCGATATCTGAAGGAGCTGGAAGACACCGTCGGCACGCGTTTGTGCAATCGCGGCCGCTCCGGATTTTCATTGACGCCGCATGGCGTGCTCGTGCACAGCGCGGCACAGGAACTGTTCCGCGCCCTTCAGACTTTCCGCGAGGGGATCAACAGCCTGCACGCGGATCCGGTGGGTGAGCTCAAACTCGGCGTCATGGACGCACTCCTGTCCGATCCTCAATTCCGCATGCCCGCGGCATTGCACGCCTATCGATCCAAGGCACCGCGCGTCCGTATCAGCCTGTCGGTCAGCAGACCTCTGGACATCGAGCGGCAGGTTCTCAATGGCGCACTCGATGCCGGTGTCGTCGCATCGGTCGAGCGCCTGGCCGGCTTGCGCTACCATCCCCTGTACAAGGAAACGAGCAGCCTGTACTGCTCCGAACGCCATCCGCTGTACTTCAAAAACGATCCGGCGATCCATGTCGGCGATATCGGACTCCTCGACCTCGTCGAGGATCCCTATACCGAGAGCATGCCGGAACAAGCCTGGGCCTCCGTTTTCCGGCGCGCAGCAAGGGCGGACAGCCTGGAGGGAGTCGCTCTCCTCGTCAAAAGCGGCGACTATGTCGGCTTCCTGCCTGACCACTACGCGCACATGCTGAAATCGACCGGCGGCTACCGCAGCATCCGTCCGGACCTGTTCCGCTATGAGCAGGGGATCGACCTCGTCTGGCGCAACGGTCCGATGAACCCTTTTGTCCAGGGCGTTGTTGCTGAACTGTTCGCAGGTATCGTCGTCTCTCCGTCGCGACCGTCAAGCAGCGCCTGACGCCCGGATGATACGCGCCAGTTTCTCGAACAAGGGATCGATCTGCGCTTCGGGCACGGCCGCGTAGCCGAGCATCAGCCCTTTTCTTGCCGTGGCAGGATCTGCATAGTAGGCAGAAAGCGGACGCGTCAGGATCTGCTCGCTTCCCGCAGCCGCGCTGACGCGCGCGTCGTCCGCGTCGTCCTTCAGCCCCAGGACGAGATGCAGTCCCGCAGTGCCGCCGCTGATCGCCGCGCCGGCGCCGAGGTGGTGCCGGATCGCCCCCTGGAGGCAACGCAGCCGCTGCGCGTACAGCTGCCGCATGCGCCGGACATGCGAGGAAAAATATCCATCCCGGATAAAGTCGGCCAGAACCGCGTGCAGGAAGCCCTGTCCATCACGGAACAGCTCGGCATTTGCGCGCACGAAACTCGGTGCCAAGGGTGGGGGCACGACCATGAAGCCGATGCGAAGACCCGGGAACAAGGTCTTGCTGAAGGTACCAAGATAGATTACCCGGTCGGCCTGGTCCAGACCCTGCAGCGAGGCCAGCGGTGGCCCCGCGTAGCGGAACTCGCTGTCGTAGTCGTCTTCGACGATCCACACCCTGTGCCGGGCCGCATACTCCAGCAGCAGGCGGCGGCGGGTCAGGCTCATCACGGACCCGAGCGGGTACTGGTGCGACGGGGTCACGAAGATGAAGCGCGGAGGCGTGCGCATCGCCGCGTCATCGAGGCGCATGCCTTCACCGTCGACCGGGACGGCACGGGGCTGCAGTCCGCTCGAACGGATCACGTTGCGGGTGCCCCAGTAACAGGGATCTTCGACCCAGGCGCTGTCGCCGCTCTCCCCCAGGAGCATGGAAACCAGCTGCATCGACTGGTGCGTGCCCGTCGTCACGATCACCTGGTCGGCGGTGCAGTTGACCGAACGTGCCGTGCGCAGATGGCCGGCGATGGCCTCGCGCAAGGGGCGGTACCCGGCGCCATCGCCATAGGTCAGCAGGCCCGGCGCGGCGCAGCGCCAGTGCCGCTGCTGAAGCTTGTTCCAGACCTCGTGTGGGAAGCGGGTGAGATCCGGGATGCCGGGCATGAACGCGCCCCACTGCATCGCGCCGGCCCCGACGCCCGACAGCAGCCTGCTGCCGCGTGCGCTCAGCGCCCCCGCCAACTCTTCCTTCTCCGCTCCCGGACGCGCACATGCCAGGCGCGCCATGTCGGGCTCGGTATCGGCCACGTAGGTGCCGTCGCCGGTGCGCGCCACCAGATAACCCTCCGCGCCCAGCTGTTCGTAGGCGTAGCTGACGGTATTGCGCGACACCGCCAGGTCTGCCGCCAGTGCGCGCGAAGGAGGCATCCGCAAGCCGGCGTCAATGACACCGGCGAGGATACCGTCGCGCAGCAAGGCATAGATCTGCCGGTTCATCGGCTGGCTCGCGCCGCGTTCCAGGTGCGTCTGCAGATAGTCGGAAATCGATACCTCACTCATATTGGCTCCATTGATTAGAGGCCAATGGCCCTATCTCATGAGTCCATCATATCCTACGATAGTTCCGCCAAGAACTTTTATCAGGGAGATACCATGAATAACGCCGAGCTGGCACAGCGCAAGGCCGCCGCCACTCCACGCGGCGTCGGTGTCATGTGCGATTTTTATGCCCAACGCGCCCACAATGCGGAGTTGTGGGATGTCGAGGGCCGCCGCTTCATCGATTTCGCCAGCGGCATTGCGGTGCTCAACACCGGCCACTGCCACCCCCGTCTGATGGCGGCCATGCGCAAACAGCTCGAGAAGTTTACCCACACGGCCTACCAGATCGTTCCTTACGAGAGCTACGTCAGTCTGGCCGAGCGCATCAACGCCCTGGCGCCGGGAGACTTCGCAAAGAAGACCGCGCTGTTCTCCACCGGCGCCGAGGCGGTGGAGAACGCCATCAAGATCGCCCGCGCCCACACGGGCCGCAGCGGTGTGATCGCCTTCAGCGGCGGTTTTCATGGCCGCACGATGATGGGGATGGCCTTGACCGGCAAGGTGTTCCCCTACAAGGCGGGGTTCGGGCCCTTCCCCGGCGAAACCTATCACGTGCCCTTCCCGGTGCCCCTGCACGGCGTTCGCGTGGAGGACTCGCTGGCGGCGATCGGGGCGCTGTTCCGTTCCGACATCGATCCGCAACGCGTAGCGGCGATCATCATCGAGCCGGTCCAGGGCGAGGGAGGCTTCTATCCAGCTCCCCCGGAGCTCATGCGGGCCCTGCGTCGTCTCTGCGACGAGCACGGCATCGTACTGATCGCAGACGAAGTACAGACCGGCTTCGCCCGCACCGGCAAGACCTTCGCAATGCAGCACTATGATGTCGCGCCCGACCTGACCACGATGGCGAAGAGTCTTGCTGGGGGCATGCCGCTGTCTGCCGTGTGCGGACGCGCCGAGATCATGGATGCACCGGCTCCGGGCGGTTTGGGCGGAACCTATGCCGGCAACCCGCTTGCGGTCGCCTCGGCCCATGCGGTGCTGGACGTGATCGTGGAAGAGGGCTTGAACGAACGCGCCGTGGCATTGGGCGCGCGCCTGGCGCGCGTGCTGAACGGCCTGCGCCGGTCGGTACCCCAGATCGCCGAAGTGCGGGGATTGGGCGCCATGGTGGCCGTCGAATTCAACAAGCCGGGAAGCGGCGAGCCGGATCCGGATTTCACCAGGAAAGTCCAGCAGCAGGCACTTGCCTCGGGACTGCTCCTGCTGAGCTGTGGGGTATTCGGCAACGTGATCCGCTTCCTGTTCCCGCTCACGATCGAGGAAGAGGTGATGGAAGAAGCGCTTGCCATCCTCTCCGCGGCCATGCACGCCTGAAACCGACCAGGAGAAGAACGACATGCCAGTCCTGAAAGATCCCGGCTTGTTCAAGCAGCAAGGCTATATCGACGGCGTCTTTTGCGACGCCGACGATAAGCGTGTCATCGAAGTCAGCAACCCTGCCAACGGCGAGCTGCTCGGCACGGTGCCTGCCATGGGCGCCGCAGAGACGGCACGCGCAGTGGCGGCAGCCGATGCGGCGTGGCCAGGCTGGCGCGCCAGGACCGCCAAGGCGCGCGCCGGCATACTGCGCGCCTGGTACGAGCTGATCATGGCTCATGCCGAGGACCTGGCCCTCATGATGACGCTCGAGCAGGGCAAGCCGCTCAAGGAAGCCCGGAGCGAAATCGGATACGCCGCGTCCTTCATCGAGTGGTTTGCGGAGGAAGCGAAACGGGTGTCCGGCGATACCCTGCCCTCGCCCTGGGACGACCGGCGCCTGCTGGTTATCCGGGAGCCGATCGGTGTCTGTGCCGCCATCACGCCCTGGAATTTCCCGGCTGCGATGATTACCCGCAAGGTCGGGCCGGCGCTGGCGGCGGGCTGCACGATCGTGCTCAAGCCGGCCGAGGCAACGCCCTACTCGGCGCTGGCGCTGGCGCTGCTGGCCGAGCGCGCCGGCGTGCCTGCCGGTGTGTTCAACGTGGTCACCGGCGAGGCGCGCGCCATCGGCGCCGAACTGTGCGCCAATCCGGTCGTACGCAAGCTCAGCTTCACCGGATCGACCGAAGTGGGCCGCATCCTGATGCGGCAGTCGGCACCCACCGTCAAGAAGCTGTCGCTGGAACTGGGCGGCAACGCGCCTTTCATCGTATTCGCCGACGCCGATCTCGATGCAGCGGTCGAGGGCGCGATCGCGTCGAAGTATCGCAATGCCGGCCAGACCTGCGTCTGCGCCAACCGCATCTACGTGCAGGACGGCGTCTATGACGCCTTCGCGGAAAAGCTTGCCTCGGCCGTCGCGCTGCTCAAGGTAGGCCCCGGCATCGGGCCGGACGTCGACCAGGGCCCGCTGATCGACAACCGCGCGCTGGAAAAGGTCGAGCGGCACGTGAGCGACGCCCTGGCCAAGGGAGCGCAGCTGCTCGTGGGAGGCCGCCGTCATCCACTGGGCGGCACGTTTTTCCAGCCGACCGTGCTGGCCGGCGTGACGAGTGACATGCTGCTGGCGCACGAGGAGACGTTCGGCCCGGTCGCTCCGCTGTTCCGGTTCCATGCCGAAGACGAGGTGCTGGAACTGGCAAACGCCACCGAGTTCGGCCTGGCCAGCTACTTTTATACACGCGACATCGCCCGGGTCTGGAGGATGGCCGAACGCCTGGAGTCCGGCATGGTCGGCATCAATACCGGCCTGATCTCGAACGAAGTGGCGCCCTTCGGCGGCGTCAAGCAGTCGGGCCTCGGCCGCGAAGGATCGACGTACGGCATCGACGACTACCTCGTCGTGAAATACCTGTGCATGGGCGTCGGCTGAGGCGGCGAAGGAAACTTTCCGTTTTTTCAATGTTCAGTTGCACAACCAGCTATTCTTCGAACCCGATGGCAAGGCTAGACTTCCGTCATCATTGCGCTGCAAGCAGGAGCCCCGAGTGACGAACGCCATAAGAAAACATTTCGAAGACGTCAAGCTGTTCCCCTATTGGCTGGACAGTCCGGCAGCGCCGCCGGTCGAGCGCGAGCTGATCGGCCCGCTCGAAGCGGACCTGGCGATCGTGGGCGGCGGCTTCACCGGCCTGTGGGCTGCCATCCAGGCCAAGGAACTGATGCCGCACCTGGAGGTGGTGCTGATCGAAGCCGGCAAGGTCGCCTATGGCGCCTCGGGCCGCGCCGGGGGCATCATTTCCACGTCGATCATGCACGGCCTGCCGAATGCCACCCGGGTGTTTCCGAAGGACCTGGACATCCTGGAGCGGTTCGGCCACGAAAACCTGGACGGTTTCAAGGCCAGCGTGGCACGCTACGGTATCGATGCCGACCTGGAATGGAATGGCGAAATGACGGTGGCGGTCGATCACAGGCACCTTCCGCACCTGCGCGAAGACTATGAATTGCATCGCAGGCACGGTCACGACGTCGTCCTGCTGGACCGCGAACAGGCCCAGGCCCAGCTCGCGTCCCCTGTCTACGCCGGAGCGATGTGGTCGCGTAACCGCAGCGGCATCGTCCATCCGGCCAAGATGGCCTGGGGCCTGAAGGCCGCGGCGCGCTCCCTGGGCGTGCGCCTGTACGAGATGTCGCCGCTCACCCGACTGGAAGACTGCGGAGACACGATGCTGATCCATACCCAGGCCGGACGCGTACGCGCTTCCCGCGTCCTGCTCGGGACCGGTACTGCGCAGGTGGGAATCAGCGACATCCGAAGCCGCGTCATGCAGGTGCGCGATCATGTCGTGGCGACCCACCCGCTGACGCGCGAGCAGATGGACCGGATCGGCTGGAAGAACCGCCAGGGGGTCTACGATACCCGTACCCAGCTGAACTACTACCGCCTGACAAAGGACAACCGCATCATCTTCGGCGGGCTGGTGAGCTACCATTTCGGCGGCAACGACAATCCCGCGGGCGACCGTAATGAAGCCACTTATTTCAAGCTCGGCCAGGCCTTCCTCAAGACCTTCCCCCAGCTGCGCGACGTCGGCTTTTCGCATGCATGGGGCGGGCCGATCGACTACTGTTCGCGCGGCGCCGTATTCACACGGCGCTATTTCGGGGACAAAGTGGTGTACGTGGCCGGCTACACCGGTTTCGGCATTGCCGGAAGCCGCTTCGGCGCTCTGATGGGGCTGAATATCCTGTACGACCGCGACACGCCTGAACGCAGGCTCGACATCTCGACCCAGGGCCCGTCCTGGATCCCGCCCGAGCCTTTACGCTGGGCCGGCGCCAAGATCACCTTCCACGCGTTCGACGGCGCCGACGAACAAGGCGGCTGGAAGCGGATGTGGATCAACGGGATCAAGCGCATCGGCTTCCCCATGTAGCCCCCCGTCCGTGCCACTTCCCCGACAAACAAGGACCCATCGCATGCAAACACCCGAATTCAATCAACCGCTGGGCGGCAACGTCATGCCGCGCAGCGGCGGCATCGCCACCATGATGCGCCTTCCCCACGTCGCCACAGCGCGAGACCTGGACGTCTGCTTCGTCGGCGTGCCCTTCGACCTCGGCACCTCCAACCGCAGCGGCGCGCGTCTCGGACCGCGCCAGGTGCGCAGCGAGTCCGTACTGTTGCGTCCATATAACATGGCGACCCGCGCCGCGCCCTTCGATTCCCTGCAGGTGGCGGACATCGGCGACGTGGCGATCAATCCCTACAACCTGCTCGACTCGATCGACCGGATCGAGCAAGCCTACGACGCCATCCTGGCCCACGACTGCACCCCCATCTCGCTCGGCGGCGACCATACCATCACCTTGCCGATCCTGCGCGCCATCGCCCGCAAACATGGACCGGTGGCGCTGGTGCACATCGACGCCCATGCCGACGTCAACGACACCATGTTCGGCGAGAAGATCGCCCACGGTACGCCGTTCCGGCGCGCGGTCGAAGAAGGACTGCTGCAATGCGAGTACGTGACCCAGATCGGGCTGCGCGGCACCGGCTACGAAGCGGAGGACTTCGACTGGTGCAGGCGCCAGGGTTTCCGCGTGGTGCAGGTCGAGGAATGCTGGAACCGCTCGCTGGCGCCGCTGATGGAAGAAGTCCGCAGGCGCGTGGGCGATCGTCCGGTTTACCTCAGCTTCGACGTGGACGGCATCGATCCGGCCTTCGCGCCCGGCACCGGCACGCCGGAAATCGGGGGGCTCACGGTCACCCAGGGCCTGGAAATCGTGCGCGGCATGCGCGGCCTGAACATCGTCGGGGCCGACGTGGTGGAGGTCGCTCCGGCCTACGACCACGCCGGTGTCACCTCGCTGCTGGCGGCCAACCTGGCGTTCGAGATGCTGTGCGTGCTGCCTGGCGTGAAGTATCGATAGGACCCGACGCCATGACCTTGATTGAATCAAGCCGGCATTTCATTACCGGGCCGGCCGAGCTGGCCAGGCAGCTGCGGGACGGCACTGCCTTGACCCTCCCGGGCGCCCTGATCCACGGCGTCTGCGAAAGCGGCACCGGCGCGCAACAGCCCGTATTCGACCCATCGACCGGCGCCCCGGTCGCCTGGTTCAACGCCGCGCAGCCGGGCCAGGTCGAACGCGCCGTGCAGGCAGCGAAGCGGGCGTTGCCCGGGTGGCGCAGCCATAACCGGCTGGAACGGGCGCGGGTGTTGCGCGCGATCGCCGCACGCATCGAACAGGATCGCGATGTCCTGGCCACGCTCCAGATCCATGGCAACGGCAAGCCGGCCGGCGAGGCCGAGGTCGACGTGCTGGACGCGATCAACACCTTCCGCTACTACGGCGACCTGTGCGCCGGCATGAACAAGCTGCAGGCCGAGGACCTGGACCTGGGCGTCGGCAGCTACAGCGCGAGGATGCACTACGAACCCTGCGGCGTGGTTGCGCTGGTGGTGCCATGGAACTTCCCGATGGTGACCACCGCGTGGAAGCTGGCCGCCGCACTCGCCGCGGGCTGCACCGTGGTCCTCAAGCCCAGCGAACTGACCCCGGTCGCCGAGCTGGCCCTGGCCCGCCTGGTCCACGACGCCGGCCTGCCGGCCGGGGTGCTGAATCTCGTGTGCGGCGGTCCGGAGACCGGACGTGCGCTGGTGCGCCACCCGGACATTGCCAAGGTGTCCTTCACCGGCAGCACCGAAGTCGGCGCCGCCGTCATGCGCGACTGCGCAGACCGTACCGCCCGTGTCAGCCTGGAACTGGGCGGCAAGTCGGCGCTGATCGTATGCGCCGACGCCAACCTGTCGCTGGCCGCCGAGCTGGCCCTGGGCGGCGCCTTCTGCAACGCCGGACAGATGTGTTCCGCCACCTCGCGCATCCTGGTGCAGGAAAGCGTGTACGACGAATTCCTCTCGCGCATCCAGGCCGGCGTGGCCGCCGTCCAGGTCGGAGGCCGCCTGCACCCGGAGGCAAATATGGGGCCCTTGATCAGCGCGTACCAGAAGGAACGTGTTGAACGCTACATCGAGGCTGCCCGCGCCGACCGTATCCCCCTGGTGGCCGAAGGCGCTTTGCCTGCCGGCATCGAAGGCGGCTACTTCGTAGCGCCGCGGGTCTATGCCGACGTGACGCCCACCCATCCCTTGTGGACCGACGAGATCTTCGGCCCCGTCGCCTGCCTGCGCCGCTTCAAGACCACCGACGAGGCGGTAAGGATCGCCAACGACAGTGAATACGGCCTGGTCGCCACCATCGTGACCGAGGACGCGCAGCTGGCCGACTCCATGTCGCAGAACCTGCAGGTGGGCCTGGTCTGGATCAACACTCCCCAAGTGATCTTCACTGGCACGTCCTGGGGCGGATTCAAGCGCAGCGGCCTCGGACGCGAACTTGGCGTCGCCGGCATGCGCGCCTTCCAGGAAACGAAGCAGGTGCTGCGCACAAGCTGAAGCAACGATACATTCGACACGAAGCACTACGATATCCAGGAGACCAACATGAGCAAGACCGTAGCCGACATCATCGTCCTCGACGCAGGACTCGCCCAGTTCCAGAAACTCGACTATGGCATGGACGAAGGCGACTGGCGCGCCGCCAGTGGCCGCAACGCCGCATATTCGGTCGGTCTGTGGGAAGGAAAACCGGGGGAAGTCGATTTCCCCGCCATGCCCTACGACGAAGCCTGCTGGATCGCGGCCGGCCGCATCGCCTTGATCGACCAACAGGGTGGACGGCGCGAATTCGGCCCCGGCCAGGGCTACCTGCTGCCCAAGGGCTTCGCCGGGCGCTGGGTCACGCTGGAGGAGGCGCGCAAGTTCTACGTCGTGCTGGAGTAAGCGCAGCGGCGATCCGCCACCCGCCGCGAGAGGCGCCGGACGATCGGCATGCCCGATGCCCTGCCCTTCCAGACCACCAGGAGAACCGACTTGATCACAGCGACATCCTCCCTGATCCGACGTTGCACCAGCTTCGGGGCCGCCGCCTTGCTGGCCTGCTCCAGTGCGTGCGCCCAGGAAGAGAAGGTCCTCAACATCTATAATTGGGCCGAGTACATTGGCCCCGAAACGGTCGCCAATTTCGAAAAGGAAACCGGCATCAGGGTGCGCTACGACGTCTACGACAGCAACGAGATCCTCCACGCCAAGCTGGCCGGTGGACGCACCGGTTATGACATCGTGGTGCCGAACTCGGTCTGGGCCAGGATGCAGATCGACGCCGGCCTGTTCCAGAAGCTGGACAAGCGCCAGCTGAGTAACCTGGTCAACCTCGATCCCGACATCCAGGGCCAGATCGCCAGGATCGATCCAGGCAACCAGTATCTGGTGAGCTGGCTGTGGGGTTACACCACGATCGGCATCAACGTCGACAAGGTCAAGGCGGCGCTCGGCAAGCAGCCGATGCCGGCCAATTCCTGGGACCTGCTCTTCAAACCAGAGTACGTCTCGAAGCTTAGTTCCTGCGGCGTGTCGATGCTCGATGCCGCATCCGAAGTGCTGCCATCGGCCTTGCACGCAATCGGCAGGAACCCCTATTCGAGAAACCAGGCCGACTACCAGGCTGCCTTCGCGGCATTGCAAAGGATCCGGCCCTACGTTACCCTGTTCTCGACCACCGGCTATATCAACGACATGGCCAATGGATCGGTATGCGTGGCCCTTGGCTGGTCCGGCGACATCAACGCGGCGCGCCAGCGTGCCATCGACAACCGCACCGGACAGAATATCGAAGCCCTGGTGCCACCCAAC
This sequence comes from Telluria sp. ZB4P36, assembly GCF_059685865.1. Lineage (NCBI taxonomy): Bacteria > Pseudomonadati > Pseudomonadota > Betaproteobacteria > Burkholderiales > Oxalobacteraceae > Telluria > Telluria sp. ZB4P36. Next base: position 18,601 of record NZ_JCASIE010000029.1, on the reverse strand, counting down.
GGTGGCCTCCTGACCTTCGAGTCGATGGCGATCCCGGCCGATGCCCCCCACCCGAAGAACGCCCATCTATGGATCAACTACATCCTGCGTCCGGAAGTGCATGCCGCGATCACCAACAAGGTCCTGTACGCGAACGCGAACAAGGCGTCGCTCAAGCACGTCAAGCCGTCCATCGCCGGCAACAAAGCGGTATTCCTGGCGCCGGATGACATGAGGAAAATGGTCGCCCCCGATACGGTCGATTCGTACACCAGGCGCCTGATGACCCGCCTGTACACCCGTTTCAAGACCCGGATGTGAAGCCGTGGCGGCCCGGCCGCCGCAAGGCGCGATACACATCCCCGGATGCACTGGAGAAGATATGGCGGAACATAATCAGTACAACAGCTTGCGCGACAATGGCAGCTTCCTGTCGATCGAAGGATTGACCAAGAGGTACGACCAGTCCGTAACGGCGGTCGACGATATTCATCTGAGCGTCGGGAAAGGCGAGATCTTCGCCCTGCTCGGCAGCTCGGGCTGCGGCAAATCCACCTTGCTGCGCATGCTGGCCGGCTTCGAGACGCCGAGCTCGGGCCGCATCCTGCTGGCGGGGCAGGACATCGCGGCCCTGCCGCCGTATGAACGTCCGATCAACATGATGTTCCAGTCCTACGCCCTGTTCCCACACCTGTCGGTCTGGGACAACATCGCGTTCGGCTTGCGCCGCGAAGGCCTGCCGAAGCGCGACATCACCGAACGCGTCGAACAGAACCTGCGGCTGGTCCAGCTGGACGCCTATGCGCGGCGCAAGCCGCACCAGCTGTCCGGCGGCCAGCAGCAGCGCGTGGCGCTCGCCCGGTCGCTGGCCAAGCGCCCACGGCTCCTGCTGCTGGACGAACCGCTCGGGGCGCTCGACAGGAAGCTTCGCGAGCAGACCCAGCTCGAGCTGGTGCGCATCATCCAGCAAGTCGGCGTCACATGCGTCATGGTGACGCACGATCAGGAAGAAGCGATGACGATGGCTTCGCGCATCGCCATCATGAACAACGGACGAATTCTCCAGGTGGGCACGCCCGAAGACATCTACGAATCGCCCACTTGCCGCTTCGTGGCCGATTTCATCGGCAACGTCAACCTGTTCGAGGGCAGTTTCGCCGATGTCCGGCCCGACCACGCCCTGATCCGTACCGGCAACTGCGCGATTCGCGTCGGCCGAGGCGTCGCCGGCGCGCGGGGAGCGGCTGCAGGCGTGGCGCTGCGGCCGGAAAAGATCTCGATCTCGCGGCACCCGGTCGACCAGCGCCATAACACCGTGCCCGGCACGATCGAAGAGTTGTCCTACTACGGCAAGCTGACCACCTTTCATGTGCGCCTGGGCGACGGCCAGCGCGTCAGGGTGACGCACCTGAATCACTACCGCCACGACGACCTCGGCTTCAACCCGGGCGACGGGGTGCACCTGTACTGGAGCGACGACGCGATGGTCGTCGTCACCCAGTAGGGGCATGCGGATGAGCGCATTGCGATTCTCCCTGCTGCGCCATGGCGGTCGGCGCCTGGTGCTGGCCCCACCCATGCTGTGGCTGCTCGCCCTGATAGGCATTCCGGCACTGATCGTCCTGCAGTTCAGCATTTCGCAGATGGACGTCGTCACTGCGGCCCGTCCCTGGTCGTACGCGGACGGCGTGCTGAACCTGCGTGTCGACTTCAGGAACTACCTGTTCCTGTTCAGTGACCCGCTGTACGTGTCGGCTTATCTGTCGTCGGTCAAGTATGCCCTGGTTACCACCGCATGCTGCCTCCTGATCGGCTATCCCTTTGCCTGGTTCATGGCCCGTTCGCCCGAACACCTGCGGCCCTTGCTGCTGATGGCCGTCATGCTGCCGTTCTGGACTTCCTTCCTGATCCGCATCTATTCATGGAAAGGCCTGCTGGCCAACAACGGCGTTGTCAACAACGTGCTGCTCGGCCTCGGCATGATCCAGGAGCCGCTCGCGATATTGCACACGCCGTTTTCACTCAGCTTGGGAATGGTCTATACCTACCTTCCCTTCATGATCCTGCCGCTTTACACCACCCTGCAAAAGCTCGACTGGCGCCTGCTCGAGGCCGCTGCCGACCTGGGGGCGAAGCCCTGGCAGACGTTCTGGCTCGTGACCGTGCCGCTGTCGAAGAACGGCATCATTGCCGGCGCCATGCTGGTGTTCATCCCCTCCGTCGGGGAATACGTGATCCCGGAGCTGCTCGGCGGTCCGGAAACCTTGATGATCGGACGCGTCCTGTGGGATGAGTTCTTCGGGAATAATGACTGGACCATGGCCTCGGCCGTCGCCGTACTCATGATCGTTCTGGTGCTGGTCCCGATCGCGCTATTCAACAAGGCGCAGGAACGCAGTGCGGGAGGCCGGCGATGAACAAGTGGTTTCCGCGCGCCTGGATGGCCGCCGTGTTCGCCTTCCTTTACCTTCCCATCGTGTCGCTGGTCGTGTTCTCGTTCAACGAGTCGCCGCTGGTGACGGTATGGAGCAGGTTCTCCCTGAAGTGGTACGAGGCCCTGCTGCGCGACCGCGAACTGTTGGATAGTCTCTTCCTCTCGCTCAAGATCGCCTTTTTCTGCGGATTGCTGTCCCTGGTGCTCGGCACCCTGGGCGCCTACGCTTTGGTGCGATTCGGAAGCTTTCGGGGCCGTACCCTGTTTGGCGGCATGCTGAACATGCCATTGGTGATGCCCGAGGTAATTCTCGGCCTGTCGGTCATGCTGCTGCTGGTATCGGTGCAGGACTGGTTCGGCCTCGGCCAGCGCAGCTGGATTGCGATCCTCGTCGGCCATACCCAGCTCGGCATGGCCTATGCCGCCGTCGTCATCGCGGCACGCTTGCGCGAACTCGACGCTTCGCTCGAGGAAGCGGCGCAGGACCTGGGAGCGCGTCCGCTGCAGGTGTTCTTCCTGGTCACCCTGCCCCTGATCGCTCCGGCACTGGTCTCGAGCTTCCTGCTGACCTTTACACTGTCGTTCGACGATGTGGTGATCTCCGCCTTCCTCGCCGGCCCCGGTGCTACGACTATGCCGGTGGTAATTTTCTCGCGCGCCAAGTTTGGGATGAACCCGACCATTAATGCAGTTGCGGCCGTGACAATCCTTGTCGTCACGCTCTGCGTGATTCTGTCGACACTGGCTGAAGCAAGGAGGCGACGCCCGCGTCTGCGAGAGCAGCGCGCGGGTTTGGCGGCTCGGCCAAACCGAGCATGCGGGGAGGAGGCCCTGCTTGACCTGCCGAGGGCGCCGTCTTCCCGGTCTGCCGCGCCGGGCCTGTCGCATTTACGGCAAGAACAACCCGAGCAGAGCCCATAAGGGAATCCGCTCGACATCGCTCGAGACCTACGGCATACGCGGCCTCGCCGGACACAAGGCTTTTTGATCGAGCATACGGGTAAGATGACAAGCCGTTCCGGCAGCGATGAATGCAACGGAATCGCTTGTCGGCAATAAAGGCGGCTATTGGCGCCGGCGCCTTGCGCGCTTGAGTCGGCCCTCTTTTACTTGGGGCCCTGAGGGTGCGCGGGCGCCGCTGAACAACGCGGTCATTCGACCGCCTTGACCATCGATTCGATCACCTTCTTGGCGTCGCCGAAGACCATCATCGTGTTCGGCTGGTAGAACAGGTCGTTGTCCAGGCCCGCGTAGCCGGAAGCCATCGAGCGCTTGTTGACGATGATGCTCTTGGCTTTGTAGGCCTCGAGGATCGGCATGCCGGCGATCGGCGATTTGGGATCCTTGGCCGCCGGGTTCACCACGTCGTTCGCGCCCAGCACCAGCACCACGTCGGTCTGGCCGAACTCGCCGTTGATGTCTTCCATCTCGACCACCTGGTCGTAAGGCACTTCGGCCTCGGCCAGCAGCACGTTCATGTGGCCCGGCATGCGGCCGGCCACCGGGTGGATCGCGTAGCGCACCTGGACGCCGTGCTCGGTCAGCTTGTCGACCAGTTCCTTCACCGAGTGCTGGGCGCGCGCCACCGCCAGGCCGTAGCCGGGGACGATGATCACCGATTCCGCATTCTGCAGGATGAAGGCGGCGTCGTCCGCCGAGCCGGATTTCACCGGTCGCTGCTCCTTGGCGCCGTCCTCAATCACCACCGCCTCGCCGCCGAAGCCGCCCAGGATCACGTTGAAGAAGGAGCGGTTCATCGCCTTGCACATGATGTACGAGAGGATCGCGCCGCTCGAGCCCACCAGCGAGCCGGCGATGATCAGCATCGAGTTGTTCAGCGAGAAGCCGATGCCCGCCGCCGCCCAGCCGGAATAGGAATTCAGCATCGACACCACCACCGGCATGTCGGCGCCGCCGATCGGGATGATGATCAGCACGCCCAGCACGAAGGACAGCGCGGCCATGATGATGAAGGGGGTCCAGGCCGGCGCCACGTTGGCGTCGAAGCAGAACATCAGACCCAGCGCGATGATCGCGATCGCCAGCACCAGGTTCAGGATGTGCTGCCCGGCGAAGCGCACCGGCGCGCCCTGGAACAGGCGGAACTTGTACTTGCCCGACAGCTTGCCGAAGGCGATCACCGAACCCGAGAAGGTCACCGCGCCCACGAAGGTGCCGATGAACAGTTCCAGGCGGTTGCCGAAGGGGAGCGGGGTGTCGCGGGTGGCGATGTTGAAGGCCCAGGGCTCGGACACCGCGGCGATCGCGATGCAGACCGCGGCTAGGCCGATCAGCGAGTGCATCGCCGCGACCAGCTCCGGCATCTTGGTCATCTCGACCTTCTTCGCCGCCACCGCGCCGATGGCGCCACCGACCACCACGCCAAGGATCACCAGCGGGAAACCCATGCCGCGGCCGGTCGCCAGTTCGGCCTGCAGCTTGAAGATCAGGGCCACCGTGGTCAGCACGGCGATCGCCATCCCGGCCATGCCGAAGGTATTCCCGAGGCGCGCCGTCGACGGCGAGGACAGGCCCTTGAGCGCCTGGATGAAGCAGATCGAGGCCACCAGGTAGAGCAGGGTCACGGCATTCATGCTGATGAAGTTCATGCCCGTTCCTCCGCCGCAGCCTTGGCAGCCGGATCGCCGGACCGCTTGGGCTCCTTCTTCTTGAACATCTCGAGCATGCGGCGCGTGACCATGAAGCCGCCGAACACGTTCACCGCGGCCAGCGCCACCGCGAGGGTGCCGGATACCTGCCCGGCCAGCCCTTCGGTGAGGCCGGCGGCCAGCATGGCGCCGACGATGATGATGGCCGAGATCGCGTTGGTCACCGCCATCAGCGGCGTGTGCAGCGCGGGGGTGACGTTCCAGACCACGTGGTAGCCGACGTAGATCGCCAGCACGAAGATGATCAGGTTGATGATGGTATGGCTGATTTCCATGCTTTTCTCTTATCGTTATTTGCGCAACACTTCGCCGTTCGCGCACATCAGGGTGGCGCGCACGATCTCGTCCTCGCGGTCGATCGCGAACTTGTCTTCCTTGTCGATGACCAGCTTGAGGAAGTCCAGCACGTTGCGGGCATACAGCGCCGAGGCGTCGGCCGCCACCATGGAGGCCAGGTTCGGCTCGCCGATGATGTGCACCCCGTGCTTGATCACCGTGCGGCCCAGCTCCGTCAGCGGGCAGTTGCCGCCCTGCTCGATCGCCATGTCGACGATCACCGAGCCCGGTTTCATGGCTTGCACCGTCTCTTCGGATATCAGGGTCGGCGCCTTGCGGCCCGGGATCAGGGCGGTGGTGATGATGATGTCGGCCAGCTTGGCGCGCTCGTGCACCAGCGCCGCCTGGCGCTGCATCCAGCCGGCCGGCATCGGCCGCGCGTAGCCGCCCGCGCCCTTGGCGATCTCGCGTTCCTCGTCGGTCTCGTACGGCACGTCGATGAACTTGGCGCCGAGCGACTCGACCTGCTCCTTCACCGGCGGGCGCACGTCCGACGCTTCGATCACGGCGCCCAGGCGCTTGGCGGTGGCGATGGCCTGCAGGCCGGCCACGCCGACGCCCATGACCAGGACCCGCGCCGCCTTGACCGTGCCGGCCGCCGTCATCAGCATCGGCATGAAGCGGCCATAGGTGTTCGCGGCCAGCATCACGGCCTTGTAGCCGGCGATGTTGGCTTGACTCGACAGCACGTCCATCGACTGGGCGCGCGTGATGCGCGGCGCGGCCTCGAGCGCGAAGGCGGTCAGGCCGGCGCCGGCGAGCGCGGCGAGGTTCTCGGTATCGAAGGGGTTGAGCATGCCGACCAGGACGGTGCCGGGCCGCATGCGGGCGCGCTCGGCGCCGTCGGGACTGCGCACCTTGAGCACCATGTCGGCGCCCAGCGCGGCCGCGGCATCGACGATGCCGGCACCGGCCGCCTCATAGGCGGCGTCGGGAATCGATGCCCTCAGCCCGGCGCCGGCCTCGACCAGCACCTGGTGCCGCGCGGCCAGCTTCTTGACGGTTTCGGGAGTTGCAGCAACGCGGGTCTCGCCCGGCCTGGTCTCGGCCGGTATGCCAATTTTCATGAATCCCTCCTTTCAGAGGACGTTCGTCCAAGCCGAACTTGAATTTGTTATGAGTTGGATCCGCAGCTTGCCAACAGGCGCAACAATCCTGCTGGCTTACTGAGATTCAGACGTGCCACTAAGCGAAGCTTCGTGCCTGGACTGGTCTCGCCAGCGCTGGTGCATTTGCACAATGCATCGAAACTGTCGAAAACAGATCTTTCGGGTTATCGAGCGATGGTATCAATGCGATCTTTTCGCCGATGCCATGTGCCGTAGCACTGTCGAACATGAAGCGCAATGCCGAAAAATCTTCAAGGGCAAAGCCGACAGAATCGAAAACAGTGACATCGCTTGTTGAAGTGCGCCCTGTTGCCGAGCCCGTAAATACTTCCCAGAGTTCGGTGACAGGGAAGTCGTCCGGCATCTGCTGGATTTCGCCTTCAATGCGTGACTGAGGCGCATACTCGACGAATACCCTTGCGCGGGTCAGAATATCGGGGTGGAGCTCCGTCTTGCCTGGGCAGTCGCCGCCGACGGCGTTCATGTGCACGCCGGGTGCGATCATATCGGGCGTCAGGATGATCGCCTGTGCCTTGTCCGCGGTCACCGTTGTGATGATATCGGCGCCCTGTGCTGCCTCGGCGGCACTTGCACAGCACAGAATCGTGAAACCATAACCGGTGAGGTTGGAGATCAGCTTCGCGGTGGCTGCCGGATCGACGTCGTAGAGTCTGAGCGTATCGATGCCGACCAGGAATTTGAAGGCGAGTGCCTGAAACTCGCTCTGTGCGCCATTCCCGATCAGAGCCATGGTACGGCTATCGCTGCGCGCCAAAGACTTTGCGGCCAGTGCGGACATGGCGGCGGTGCGCAAGGCGGTGGTGAGCGTCAGTTCCGACAGGAGCAGCGGCGCCCCGGTGTCGACATCGGCGTAGACGCCGAAGGCCATCACCGTCGACAGTCCGATTCCCGTGTTCTGTGGATGACCGTTGACGTATTTAAATGCGTAGCGGTGATCGTCCGAAACCGGCATGAGTTCGATCACACCGAATTTGGAATGATTGGCGACACGTGCGGACTTGTCGAAGTCTTGCCAGCGTGAGAAGTCTTCGCGGATGTTCGCAGCGATGCTGAGGATGGCGTATTCCAGCCCGACTTTGCGTACCAGGGAGGCAGCGTCGGGGGCACTCAAGTAGAGCGTGCCAGTTGTGGAAAATTGATTTACGGCGGAGTTAATCATGGTATGAGGCTACATTGGTAGAAAGAATTAATTAAGAGGAATCAAGTTCTGCTCAAAAGGGGCGACAAGTCATCTTGCTAGCTGATCGATCCGCCCCACCGGACCAACGGGTCACGCTGCCGTCAGCGCATCCCATCGGGCGCTGCGCACCGGCCAGGCAGTTCCGCCTGGCGGTGGCAAGCTTCGACTAGAACCTGTAGCCGACTGACAAGCCGAACGTGCGTCCCTGCGCGTAGGTCACCAGTTGCGAACGGTGGTTACCATAGACTGCGCGGGTGATGACTGCCTCGTCCTCGATGTTGTTGACGAAGGCTTGCACCGTGACGTTGCCGTCGGCTGTCTTGAAGGTCAGCCTGAAGTCGGTCTTGGTGTAGGCATCGTTCTTACCGAAATTCGGCGTCAGGTCGCTGAGGATATAGCCGGAGTTGTAATAGGTCTGGATCTCCGGGGTCAGGGTCCCCAGGTCGCCCAGGAGGAAGTCGTGGGCGAAGCCGAGCTGGAAGGTATGCTTCGGCGAGAACGCTTTTTCGCTGGTGTAGCGCGTACCGTCGCGCCCACGCCCGGCAATGACGTACTTGAACTGCGGCACGCCACCGACGACCGTCTGGTTGCCACTGGCATCCGTCACCGGGACGAAACGGTTCGCATCGGTGCGCGGGTTGGGGAACGGCGTACCCTGAACTCCATTGGACTCGCCGGTCGATGGAACGCAGCTTGGCGTGATGCCGCAGAAGCTGGCTGCGCCGCCATAGTTGAAGGTATTGACCGCGTAGTCGATTTCCTTCGCGTTCAGGTAGTTGTACGCCAGGTTGATACGCATCGCCTTGGTCGGACGGAAGGCAGCGTCGAGATCCAGGCCATAGGCGCGGTCTTTGCCGATGTTCTGCACCAATGCAATGGTGCTGATGAGTGGAGCATTAGGATTCGGGATCGACGTTTGTGCGTGGAGATCGGTATAGTCGTTGCGGAAGACAGCCGCATTCAGCGTCATGCGATTGTTGAAGAACGAGTTCTTCGTACCGATCTCGTACGCCTTCACCTTTTCCGGCGCGAACGCCAACAGTGTCGGCACGCCGCCGATCGTCACCGGGCCCGTATTGAAACCGCCAGCGTGGGTGCCGGTCGAGAAGCTGGCATAGATCATGTGGTCGCGATTGAACTTGTAGTCCACCGCTTGACGGAAGCTGGTGTAGCTCACCTTGTTGTTACCACAAACGAAGTTGTACGCCTTGTCGACAGGGGTCGTGGAGACCGACGCCGGGTTGGCTGCAATGAACCCGCCGCAGGTGTAATCGATAGGATCGTTAATACCGAACACCAGATAGCCGCCCGGTCCGGTTGCGCCGGCATTGAAGCGCGACGACTTCAGTTCCTTTTTGTCGGTGGTGTAGCGCGCGCCGGAAGTCAGGGTCAGCTTATCGAAGAAGGTGTAGGAAGCCTGTCCGTACACTGCCGTGGAGCGGGTATTCTGTTCAGCCGTGTTGAAGCCGTCTCCCGTAAATCGCTGATCGAAGCCGGCGCCGGACGTGGCGTACCTGAAGTCGAACGGATAGTACTTTTCTCCCGCTGGTGCGGTGGCGGCGTTATAGGCGCGATTGGTCTCCGAGGTGTTGTGATCGCGCGCCGTGTCATCGAAGTAATAAGCGCCCGCGATCCACTGCAGCGGACTGGCATCCTTGTTGTTCGACAGGACCTGCAGTTCCTGGGTAAACGTCTTGGACGTGGTCTTGTAGTACTGATAGTTCAGCAGCACAGGGGTCAGGCTTCCGACGCCCCGGTTGACGTCGAAATCGCTGTAGCTGGTAATCGAACGCAGGCGTACGGAGCCGGTGTCGTAGTTGATCGTGGCACCGTATTGCTTCTGGGAACCATCGCGCATGTTCTTGCCGGCATAGTTCACCGTGTACGGGTCGGCGATGGTCGCGATGCCCACGTCCGCGCCATTGATGTCGGGGATGCCGTCGCGATAACGCGAATCGTAGAACGCCGGCGTGCCGGTCCAGCTGTTGCCGTTAAAGCCGTTGGGCAAGTCGTAGGTAACGCCGTTGTAGGTCAGCGACTGGCCGGGAGCCCGGATCATGTCCCGGTCGACCAGGGCGCCGACGTACTTGTAGCCAAAGCCACCCAGGCCCGCGCCGCCGAGATCGAGATAGGAAGCGCGCAGCAGCACTTCGAGCCCGGGGACGGAAGCCGGCGCGAAGCGCAGTGTACCGCGGAGAAATTTCTGTTCTTCGCCGCCGAAATCGCCGCCGGTCCCGATGTTTTTGACATAGCCGTTCGATTTCTCGGTCAGGCCCGCAATGCGCAGCGCCAGGCCTTCGCGCAGCGGAACGTTGACAAAGCCTTCCAGACGCTTCTTGCCGAAGTTTCCAACGAGCGCATCCACGCCACCTTCGAAATGGTCGGTCGGCTGAGCCGAGTGAAACACGATGTTGCCGCCGAAGCTATTGCGGCCATACAGCGTACCTTGCGGGCCTTTCTGCAATTCGACACGCGCCAGGTCGACGACTGGCGGCACCTGACTGGTACGCGACTGGTAGATGTCGTCGACGTAAATGCCGAAGCGCGGATCGCCATTGGCCGCGACGTTCTCGGTATAGGTGCCGCGCATTGCCGGGCGCAGGTCCGACCCGGAACGTCCCATCCTTACACCCGGCATCAACTGTTCCAGGCGGTCCACGGTCGTGACGTTGGCATTCTTGAGCTGCGTGCCGCTCAGCGCCGAAATCGACAAGGGCACTTTTTGCAGGGACTCGGAGCGACGCTGCGCGGTGACCGTCACCACCGCGACGCCGGATTCGCTTTCCGCTGCGGTTTTCTTGGATTCTTCCTGCGCATGCACGCCCATAGGAAACATGCAGATCGGTACCGATGTGCAGATGAGCGCGCGGATCTGGCTGGAAAGTTGTGACCTTTTCATTATATATCTCCCCTCTAAGACAATAGCCTGTCGGCAAAAGTGATTTGTTGCAAACGAAGTCTTCAACTAAGACATGTATCTTGATGAATCTAAAGCTGTTTTACACCTGCCTGGACAGCGGCTCCAGGCAAACGATCAATTTTATGCATTCGTAGTCACGACGACACGCGCGAAAGCAAAGGGTTGGTGAAATACTGCAGGTCCTCGAGGATGTCCAGACCCATCTGATCCAGCATGTGGGGAATGTCGATCATCACCCAGTTATCGACGATCTTGTTGTTCTGATCGAGCCAGTACCAGTCGCCTACGCGCATCTCGACCTTGCGCCCGCTCGGCGGCAAGCCAAGCCACTGCCCGCCCGTATGAGTCGCATAGATCGACGGCCAGCCCGCGGTGACGGCAAACCCACCGTCCCCGAGGCGGGTATAGTGGCCCGGCCCGTCTTCAGGTCCGTTTTCATCACGCTTGATGCCTGCGCGGTCAGGGAAGGCCTTCAGGAACAGCGCTCCGTGGAATTCGCGGAATCCACGCAGGCCTCGGGCCGATCCGATACCGGCTGGACCATACCAGTTCATGTTGTCATGCCAGTGAGGGCTGTGGAGGGCAGCAGACGATTCTAGAGTCAGCTTTTTCCCGGAGGGCGGCAAGCCCACCTGCATCTCGCGCACGATCCGCAGGGACTGCGCGCCGCGCTCCGGATCGACGCTGTCAAACGTCGCGCCACTTCCCATCGCCGGCAAGGGCCATTGTTCGGCCGAGCCAGGCATCTGGCGCAGCGGCCAGAAGCCGGCCTGTCGCATCAGATCGGGAATGTCGAGCAGGATGTAAGCCTTGGCGAATTTTCCATCCCGTACGATGACATTCAAGGCGAACCGCAGATAGGCCATGCCATGGGTCGGCGGAATGGTCAGCCACTTGGCGTCGAAGGTGCCCAATACATAACCGAGGGTACTCACCTGCTCGCGTCCCTCGTACTCGCCGGCGATTACCTGGCCCAGCCGTTGTTCGTAGTCGGGAAACGCGCGCTTGAGCGGAGCCCAGAACTGCTCTGCGACATTGGCCAGCCCATCGATGCGATTAAAAGGATGGAAGATTTCGAAGCGGCAGTCGGCGTGGCAGTAACGCTCGAGGACGGCAGTAATGTCTTGCACGGGCGTATCCGCCAATTCGGTCAGGAAGCGCGCGGTAAGTTGTTTGTTGGCGAGGTGATTACTCATACTTTGTCTCCATAAAAGGCGTGCTTGTCTGCCACAGAAAATCAGCAACGACAGCGGCGGTAACCAGGCAAGCTGTCGTTACCCAAACGGTGTAAAAAGGATCGACGGCGCGGGTACGGCGCCATCGATCAAACGGAGCCGGGAACCTTGTCGGGAACAGGCAGCGCCGGATTCTCCAGCTCCGCCTCGCGCTGCAGCACCAGCGCCGCCTTGGTGTCGTCGTGCGTTTTGCGCGTGACGCGCAGCATGCCGTAGAAGACCGCGGCGATTAACCCGGGAACTGTCGAGAGCACGAAGGCGGCAGCCAGATCCATCAACACCGGCTGCGGCACCTGGCCCGGCGTCGCCTTCACGGGGAAAGCGATATACGCCAGAACGAAGCCCGCCAATGCCGTCCCCAGCGCCTGGTCGACCCGAGCGAACAGGGTGCGCGTCGAATACAGGATGCCTTCCTGGCGGATGCCGTACTTCAGTTCGTTTTCATCCGCAATGTCGGCCAGGGCGGAGTAGATCGTGGTCGTCATGATGCTGTACGGCGCGTGCTGCAAGGTGGAGAACGCGATCAGGATCGCCAACAGGCCCGGCGTATCGCGGGTCAGTATGCCGAAGTAGCCGAGCGCCAGCGGCAGCGCGGGGCCGACGCTGTAGACGATCAGCGCCACCGTGCCGGTCCAACGCTTCTCGAAGCGGCGGTGCAGCGCCGTCACCGCGGCCGAGCCGAAGGCATAGCCTGCGAGGCTGCCCAGCGCGAAGAACGCGATCTGGTCGTTCTTGAGGCCCCAGAAGAAGGTGGCGCCATAGAGCCACAGCCCGCCGCGCACACCGTTCATGAGCGACTGGAAGAAGAAGCCGATGAGCAAGACCACGTAGTTGCGGTTCGTCAGCGCACGCCCCATGTCGCGCACCCACTCGGCCAGGCCGAAATGCGGCTGCATTGGCTTGGCCTGGGCGACATACGGGATGCGTTTGCTGGTGATCAGGCTCGACACGAGCAGGCAAACGATGATGACAGCGGCGACCGTGGTCGCGAATACCGGCCAGCGCGCAGGGTCGAGCGCGCCGTTCGGATAGCCGGGCCCGGCGCGGAAAAACCAGGCAAAGCACAGGACCCAGCCAAGCGTGTCGCCGATCCACAGGAAAAACGTGTTGTAGCTCATGATGCTCGAACGTTCCAGGTAGTCGTCCGACATCTCGGCGCCCAGCGCAAGATGCGGCGTATGGAACATCGTCATGCACTGCAACAGCAACACATTGATCACCGCCAGCCAGATCAGCATGGCCAACTGACTCATGCCCTGTGGCGGATTGAACAGGAAGAAGAAGCACAGCGCGGCCGGCAGGATCGATGCAAACATGAAGGGGTGGCGGCGACCGAAACGCGAGCGCGTTCGGTCCGACCACGAGCCGACCAGTGGGTCGAACAGCGCGTTGACGACCAGACCAAGTGAGAGCGCGACGCCAACCTTATCGGCCGGCAAGCCAAGGACTTGGTTGTAGAAGAGCAGGAGGAAGCTGCTGGTCGTGGTGTAGACGATGGCCTCGGCAGTGCTGCCGAGACCGAAGGCCATTTTCATCGGCGCCTTGACAGGAGGCGCAACGCGTTGCGGGGCAAGGTGTTCAGCCATGACTGACTCCTTCAAATCGAAGCAGACCCGGCGAACTGCCGTGCCTGTACCGTGCCGGGCGCCGGCTCATCCGGTCACCCGCGGCAGCCACGGTGCCTGCTGGGCAGCAGCCTCGCCGGCCAGGTCGCGCACCATCGCATAGCCGGCCATGGTCCCGGACGCCAGCTGGAAACTGGCCGCCGCCAGGGAGAATCCCGCACTTCGCTGGGCCAAGGGACCGAGACGGTGCACCGCGAACAAGGCCGCGCCCTGCTCGCCCTGGCTGAACGCCCGCAGCAGGAATGGCCGGACGCGGTAGTCGCCCGGTCCATTGCCCGGTTCCCAGTGACGCGCCAGGTCACAGCCGATGGCGTGAACGGCGCCGGCGCCCTCTTCCGACAACTGAGGATGGTCTTCCCGGCGCCACGCCAGTTCGCGGCGCGCCTGCCACAGGTCGGTATCGAAAGGCACGCCGACGGCCGGCTCGGCCTGCGCCGGCTGGCCGGGACCCAAGCGCCAGATGCGCGCGATGTCTTCGCCGTACAGATCGGCGAACACGGCCTGCTCACCGATGAACACGGCAATGTGACCCGGAACGCGAATTACCTGGGCCAGCGCCGGAATCTCGAGCGGCGCCTGGCGGAAGCTCTGGACGATCGCTTCTTCGCCGTACACCTCGACGCCGAAGGCTTCGAGGCGGCAGGCTGGCAGCAGCTCGCCATGCGGGCGCTTGCCAGCTGTAATATTACTCAATGCCGTCAATGCATTCATGCTCCCAGCCCTCCGCTAATCTGGCGCAGCACCGCCAACTCGTCAAATACCGTGATGTCCTCGATGATCGTTCCAGCCCGAAGCCGGTAATGCGAGATCGCCAGCACCAGCACCTCGCGGCCGGTCGGAGCGCCCCACACACCGCCGCCGGCATGCACGCCCGTCAGGCACCAGCGCAGGGCAACCGCAATGTCGCCGTCCGGCAAGGGCCGCGCTGCGATGTGGTCGATGGTGAATGCAGGCCGGTGCAAAGCTCCTCGCAACTGGGTGAGGCAGCCGATCCAGTAGCCGCGACCATAGCCGTGGCGATTCGAAGGCCAGCGGATCTCGGCGGCCGGGGAAAACGCTCCCGCTGCCTCACCGAACAGGTCATGCCGCAGGGCCTTGATCAAGGCGTTGGCGGGCACTCGCGCCGGATGGTCGGCCGCGATCGGCACATCGCCGCCCGCTCGCACGCGGTCCATGTCGGCCCTGCGCCATTGATGGCGGGACTGGTCGCCTTCGCGGTCGGCCGCGGCCTGCCGCTGTGCCAGCTGCCACGGGTCCCCGCCGACCTGCCAGACAGCCCGCAGGTTATCGCGTACCAGCCATTCTTCGACGATGCGGTTTTCGCGGCACAGGCAATCGGCGATCGTGCGTGCGCCGGCCTCGTGGCGCGTCGCCGGGCCCAGCGTGGCATCGTCTCCCAGGTGGGTCGAGCTGCTGACGATGCGGTGCGAGCTGTACAGGTTGCCGTCGCCGTCGTCGCTCCAGATGACGTCCTCGGCGATGACCTGGCGGTCGCTCGACATCGCCAGCGCGCCGATGGTGTTCTGCACCACCACTTCGCTGCCGACCTGCGGACCGGCAAGCGTGTGCATGACGCAGTCCTCGCTATAGTGCGTGCGGCAGAGCCCGATTTCCTTCTGCTCCCAGATGCGGTGGGTGCAGCGCACGATGTAGTCGACGAAGTCGCGGTACACGGGCTCGTAACCGGGCAGTTCCTGGCGGCGCGGGCCTTCCTGGATCAGGTCGGCGAAACGCCGCCCGACCGGCGAGCGCACCTGTGGGTGATCGTTCCAGGCACTCATGAGCGATACGCCTGTACAAGTACGCCGACTTCGTCGAACACCATCCACTCTTCGACAATCCGATCGCCTGCAAATCGCATATGGCTTATCCCCATCATGAAGACCGGACGGCCGGCCGGACAATCACCGAGCACGCCGCCCGGTGCGGTGGTTCCTTCATAGACCCAGCGCACGGCGACGATAACGCCATCGTTTTCTTCGCTGTGGCAGACATGTTCGACCCGCAGGACCCCATCGGGTATGGCGGCCTGGATGTGGAGATGGAGCGCACCGATGTTGCGCGCGCCCTGGGCAACCCGTCCTCCTCCGGCATGGACGGTGGCGGTGGCGGCATAGTAGCGGTCGAGCCAGTCGAAGCGCTTGAGGTTCCAGATATTGTGGAACATGTGCCTTGCCCAGCCATCGAGCGTATCCGTCGGCAGATCGAGCAGCTTGCGCGGAACCTGGCCTTCGAGGCGGGTTTCGGGCGACACGATGTAGGATTCGAGCGCACGGCGTTCCGCAGCGCGCTTCGCCACCTCGTGGGGATCGAAGCCCAGCTGGCGCACCTGGGCTCCGCTGTCGCGCACCAGCCATTCCGTATGAATGCGGTTGTCGCGCACCATGCAGTCGGCGGCGAAGCGGATCGACGAGCGGCGGCCGGTGCCGGGCCCCAGGCTGCTCCAGCCGACATGCGTGGAGCGGCTGTGTCCAAGATGCGAGGTATAGAAGCTATCTTCTTCGTTGCCGCTCCAGGCGACGTTGAGATGGTGAATTTCGCCATCCGGGAACGCGTTGAGGGTGGCGATGGTGCCGGCGATGACTTCCTCGACCGAGCGCACTACGCCGTTCGACGTATAGACTGTACAGCTGGCGTCGTACGTATCGTAGATGCGCCCGACCGCCCGCTCCATCCAGATCTCGTCGGTGATCCGGACGATGTAATCGACGATATCGACGAATTGTTCTTCGAAACCGCGCATCGGCTGGGACCGCGGCCCCAAAGGAGAACGCAATTCCGCAACATCGCACTGGCGAATGCGTGTGACGCTCGGCCGCTGGGGTAAGGTAAATGGAAGGTTCATTTTGGGTCTATACCTCGTATGAATCTGGAAAAAAACCTGCGCATCCGAGTTTGGCGGAGAAATCATGACAGCAAACACTGCCGCCAAGCCCTGTCACCCAGAAATTTTCGCAAGCGTGTTGCATGCGAAGTCAAAGCGACGCTATCGACTTCACCGCGCTACGTTCTCTACTATCAGGGCTCTCCGTTGAGCACCCTTGCAACCAATAATAGATTCTTTTTGCATTCGAAGTCAATGCGTTTAATGCGTTGTTGTGAAAAAATAGTTTCAACCTCAAGGGAGAGGCTGATTGCAGGCCCGTGCAGACCAGCAGCCCCCACTGCCTTCGCCTGCCGACGGCGAGGGCGGGCGCGCGGAATTCCTGCTGCTCGACTGAAGATATCCCTGCGCCAGCTTCGGCTCAGTCATGGCTTGGCCAGTGCAAAGGCTGACGGAGCTCGCGGGAATCACGGATGCGCTCGCACACAGCGTGATCACACGCCGGTCGCCCACTCGCGGCCGTGATCTCCAGCCTGACGAGTTGCCCCTTCCCAAACTGCGCCAGCAGTTCGTTGCGCGCCGCATTCGCGCGCTGGTGCGTGTGGCATCATGAGCCCGCACCAACGACGCCAACGGCCGGGCCTGGCCATATCAGGCACCCGGCATGGGGTCGCCAGCCTGCGCTCACCTGGCTGCAGGCATAGGTCGCCCGGCCGCATGGAACCCGCCCTCCCGGCTTCTCAAGCGAGGCCCAACCCATCAAGTTCACTGCACCACATTAAGTGCAAGATTACTGCCCGAGCACCTGCATCCACAGGGCGACCTCGTCGAGGAGCACCCACTCGCGCAGGACCCTGCCGCGGAAGAACTCGACGTGGTTGATGCCAAGTAACTCGACCTGCCGCCCGGTGGCGGGACCCAGCATGCCGCTCCCCGAATGCACGGCTTGGGCCCGCCAGCGCAGTGCAGCCCGGTCCGCGCGACCACCCCCACGTTGCATGGCAAGATGCTCGACAGTAAACTCCTGCACGTGCAATGCGTCGAAAAGCGTGCCCCAGTACGTCGCCACCTCGTGCTGCCCGAAACGGGCCTGGTTTCCCGGGCCGATGTGGTGCACGGCATCGTCGTACGCAGCAGCAAGCGTGCCACCGCCGCGGGCGAGATTTTCCAGGGTGCGCGCGTATTGCAGCGCCATGGAGTCGGTGCTTATGTGGGAGATATAGCCACCAGGCGCCGGCCCGGCGGCAGGCTTGCGCCATCCGCCCGCCCTGTCGAGCCAGCGCTGCGCCATTTCACGGGGCTGGATGCCGATCTGCCGGGCGATCGCTCCCTGGTCGCGCACCAGCCACTCGTGGATGATCCGGTTCTCCCTGCAGACACAATCGGCGATGGTGCGGGCATGGATCGGCTTGCCGGTCGGCGGTCCGAAAATGCCGTCCCCGAGGTGGGTCATGGTCGAGATGATGCGGTGCGAACTCAGGAAGCCCCCGATCTCGTCGCCGGAAACGATGATGTCCTCGGCGAGCAGGCGGCGGTCGGGGAATTGCGCCAGCGTGGCACGGGTGCCCGCAACGACAGCAGCCAGCTCAGTGCTCACCGCGGCCGGAGTTTCGACGACGCAGGGATCGGAGTAGTAGGTGGCAATGTCATCAATGCGCCCTCCCTCCCAGATGCGTTCAGTGATGACCCGGATGTAATGATCCAGATCGACGAATTCCTCATCGAACCCTCGCATGCCACCTGCCCCTTCACCCATAGCCACTCCTTCAGTATCGTTGTTGGACTTCGAATGCAAAGAGTGTACCAAGATTTCATCTGGCTGCGAGCAAGCTATTTCACACAAATTTGGGGAAAGTGCAAAATATTGTTTGCATTCGCAGTCATTGCGACGCATGGATGAAGCTTGTTTCAAGTAAAGTAATCATTCCGGGCAGCCAGCATGATTCGGGGCCGCACCCAAGGCAGGCCGGCAGAGAAGCAACGCGACATTGCGAGCTTCGGCGAGAGCTGACGACCGGCATGTAACCGTGACCGGCTGTGCAGAGATGGCCGCTTCCATCCGCCGGTCCACCGCACATCGCAAGCCAAGGTCGCGACGACAGCTCGCGTCAGGCCGCCCCGCCAAGCCCCCTCGGTCGGCTCGCATGTGAATTCTGAGGTGTACTGTCAATAACGGACACGCATGTCTTAAGCCGCCTGCGGCTGTTCGCTGAAGGATTCGGCGAACAACGCTGGCGGAACAAAGCCGATGCGGGAATGGCGCCGCTGT
>NZ_JCASIE010000028.1:0-48093 GCF_059685865.1 Telluria sp. ZB4P36 | reverse complement strand
GCCTCGGCATGCCTCGCCTCACTTAACCTCAACTACTCGAACCGCCCGGTGCGGACCCGCATGCCGGGTGGTGTGGGAGGGGACCGGCCAGACAACTGGCCGCCCCTATCCCGATTCTAACGCTGCACGACCACCAGCAGCGCCTTCGCTTCGGTCTTCCCCGCATTCCGAATCACATGGTCATGGTCCGCCGGATAGCGCGCCGTGCCGCCATGCTTGATCTTCTTCTTTTCCGCCCCCACTTCCAGCTCGATCGTCCCGCTGATCACGGTCAGGTGTTCCTTGGTCCCCGGATCGTGGGCCTGCGAGGCCATCTCGCCGCCCGGCGCCAGGGTCAGCTCGTACCACTCGTACTTGCCCGCCAGGTCCATCGGGCCCAGGATGCGCAGCGAATAGCCGGCGTGGGCGCCGGGCAGGGTAGGCGTCTCGTGGGCATCCACCACCCGGATCAGGTCCACCGCCCGCACCTCGGACGACAGCAGCTCGCCGATCTCCACGCCCAGGGCGTTGGCCAGGCGCCAGGTGATGGCGATGGTGGGATTGGCCTTTTCGCGCTCGATCTGGGACAGCATCGACTTGGACACTCCGGCGATACGTGACAAATCTTCAAGGGTCAGGCCGCGCGCCAGGCGCAGGCGCTGTAGCGTGGCGCCAACTTCCGGCGGGGCGTTATTTGTTACAGTCATCGTCATTGCCTTTGGCTTGCCAAGTTCATTAGCTGGGGGTAATATTCAATATATTGAATTTTCGTTCGACATACAGAACTCGGTTCCATGAACCGAACGGGTCCAACGATACGACATTCGCCAACCACCGGTCAAGCCGGACCAAACCAGGAGTGGGAACACCATGAGCGACCAAGCATTCTATAGTGGCCTCCAATCGAAACTCGAGACGCTGCGTAGCGACGGCCTGTTCAAGCCCGAGCGCGTGATCGCCTCGCGCCAGGGCGCGATCGTTACCGCGCAGGACGGCCGCACGCTCATCAATATGTGCGCCAACAACTACCTGGGCCTGTCCGGCGACGAACAGACCTCGCAGGCCGCCGCCGCAGCGCTGGAAAAATACGGCTACGGCCTGTCCTCGGTGCGTTTCATCTGCGGCACCCAGACCGTGCACAAGGAACTCGAGAAGAAGCTGTCCGAATTCCTCGGCACCGAAGACACCATCCTGTACGCGGCCGCCTTCGACGCCAACGGCGGCGTGTTCGAGCCGCTGTTCGACGAAAACGACGCCATCATCTCGGATGCCCTGAACCACGCTTCCATCATCGACGGCGTCCGCCTCTGCAAGGCCGCGCGCTACCGCTACGCCAACAACGACATGGCCGACCTGGAAAAGCAGCTGGTCGCCGCCACCGAAGCGGGCAAGCGCCACAAGATCATCGTCACCGACGGCGTGTTCTCGATGGACGGCACCATCGCCCAGCTGGACAAGATCGTCGCGCTGGCCGAGAAATATGGCGCCCTGACCATGATCGACGAATCGCACGCCTCCGGCTTCATGGGCAAGACCGGGCGCGGCACCCACGAGCACTGCGGCGTGATCGGCAAGATCGACATCATCACCGGCACCCTGGGCAAGGCCCTGGGCGGCGCCATGGGCGGCTTCACCTCGGGCCGCAAGGAACTCATCGAGACCCTGCGCCAGAAATCGCGTCCCTACCTGTTCTCGAACACCCTGGCGCCGATGATCGCCGGCGCCTCGCTGTCGGTGCTGGACCGCATCTCGAACTCGACCGAACTGCGCGACCGCCTGCACGAGAACACCGCATACTTCCGCAAGGAGATCGAGCGCATCGGTTTCACCATCAAGCCGGGCACGCACCCGGTGGTGCCGGTGATGCTGTTCGAGGCCCCGATCGCACAGAAATTCGCGGCCCGCATGTTCGAACTGGGCGTGCTGCTGTCGGGCTTCTTCTACCCGGTGGTGCCGATGGGCCAGGCACGCGTGCGCGTGCAGATCTCAAGCGCGCACACCCGCGAGCAGCTCGACACCGTGCTCGCCGCCTTCGAGCAGGCCGGCCGCGAGCTGGGCATCCTCAAGAACAATCAAGACTGATCGGAATAGATACATGGAACGCATCCTCATCATCGGCGCCAACGGCCAGATCGGCAGCGAACTGGTCACCGCCCTGGCGGAGCAGCACGGCGCGGCAAACGTGATCGCCTCGGACATCGGCAGCAACAACGTCTACGGCGCGGCGCGCTATACCCAGCTCGACGTGCTGGACAAGGACCGCCTGTCCCAGCTGATCGACGTAGAGGGCATCACCCAGGTCTACCAATTGGCAGCGCTGCTGTCGGCCACCGGCGAAAAAGCGCCGCTGAAGGCCTGGACCCTGAACATGGACGGCCTGCTGAACATCCTGGAAGTGGCACGCGAGCGCGGTGAGGCGGGCAAGCCGCTGAAGGTCTTCTGGCCGTCGTCGATCGCCGCCTTCGGCCCGAACACCCCGGCCGAGTCGACCCCGCAGTACGCGGTGATGGATCCGACCTCGATCTACGGCATCAGCAAGCTGGCCGGCGAGCGCCTGTGCGAGTACTACCACAGCAAGTACGGCGTGGACGTGCGCAGCATCCGCTACCCGGGCATCATCAGCTTCAAGTCGCCTCCGGGCGGCGGCACCACCGACTACGCGATTGCCATCTTCTACGCCGCCCTCAAGGGCGAGACCTATGAATGCTTCCTCGGTGCGGAAACCACGCTGCCGATGATCTACATGCCGGACGCGATCCGCGCCACCATCGAACTGATGGACGCACCGGGCGAGAAAATCGCGATCCGTTCCTCGTACAACGTGGCCGGCGTGTCCTTCAATCCGCGCGAACTGGCCGCCGTGATCAAGAAGTCCCTGCCCGAGTTCGAGATCGCCTACAAGCCGGACAGCCGCCAGCAGATCGCCGATTCCTGGCCGAAGAGCCTGGACGACAGCCGCGCGAGCGCCGACTGGGGCTGGAAGGCCCGTATCGGCGTCGATGAGATGGTAGCAAGCATGCTGAAGAACATCGACGTCGGCGTCACTGCCTGAACGTCACCGCAATCCCATAAGAATAAAAAACTGAAGAGCGAGACAATAGATGGACATGAGTGTTTTTGATCTGTTCAAGATCGGTATCGGGCCATCGAGCTCCCACACGGTGGGCCCGATGATGGCGGCGCGCCGCTTCCTGTTGGAATGCGGCTCGCTGGAAAACGCGGTCGGCGTCGAGGCCCACCTGTACGGGTCCTTGGCCCTGACCGGCGTCGGCCACGCGACCGACAAGGCCGTGATCCTGGGCCTGATGGGCGAGACGCCGCAGGGCGTCGACCCGGACAGCGTCGAGGACAAGCTGGCCGAGGCCGAGATGGACGGCGTCCTGCGGCTGCTGGGCACGAAGGAAGTGCCTTTCCAGTACCGCAGCGGCCTGGTCTGGCACAAGCAGTCGACCTTGCCCGAACACCCGAACGGCATGCGCTTCATCCTGCAGCTGGCCGACGGCAGCATCATCGAGCGCATCTATTACTCGGTCGGCGGCGGCTTCATCACGGCGGCCGGCGAAGGCCAGAACCGCGCGCCCGATGCGAATGCGGTCAGCGTACCGTTCCCGTTCAGCACCATGGGCGAGCTGCTGGCGCAGGGCAGGGAACATGGCCTGTCGATCCCGCACATGCTGCGCGCGAACGAACTGGCGCGCATGAGCGAGGCCGAGCTGGACGCGGGCCTGGACCGCATCTGGGAAGTGATGCGCGACTGCATCGCCCATGGCCTGGTCACCGAAGGCGAGCTGCCGGGTGGCCTGAACGTCAAGCGGCGCGCGGCCAAGCTGTGGAAGCAGGCCCACTGCGTCGAGGGCAAGCGCGTCAACGAGCTGCCGCATGATGCGACGCACCAGGTGACCCTGTACGCGATGGCCGTGAACGAAGAGAACGCGGCCGGCGGCCGTGTGGTGACGGCGCCGACCAATGGCGCGGCCGGCATCATCCCGGCGGTGCTGCGCTACTACGCCGAGGACTGCCGTCCGAGCGATCCGGCCAATGGCATCCGCGACTTCCTGCTGAGTTCCGCCGCGATCGGCATGCTGTGCAAGAAGAACGCCTCGATCTCGGGCGCCGAAGTCGGCTGCCAGGGCGAGGTCGGCGTCGCCTGCGCGATGGCGGCGGCCGGCCTGGTGGCGGCGCTCGGCGGTTCCAACGAGCGCATCGAGAACGCGGCCGAAATCGGCATCGAACACCACCTCGGCATGACCTGCGACCCGATCGGGGGCCTGGTGCAGATTCCCTGCATCGAGCGCAACGGGATGGGGGCGATCAAGGCGATCACGGCGGCCTCGCTGGCCTTGAAGGGGGATGGGACGCACTTCGTCAGCCTGGACAACGTGATCGAGACCATGCGCCAGACGGGGGCCGACATGCAGGTGAAGTACAAGGAGACTTCGCTGGGTGGTCTTGCCGTGCATGTGGTGACGGTGAATCACGCTGCCTGCTGAGTTGACTTGGGTCCCGGCCTGCGCCGGGACGACGTGCATGCGTCAGCTTTTTTTGCAGCACAGCATACGATCCGTTCGGGCGCTATAATAAAAGTTCAACTTTGGCCCCTACCGGATCTCCTACCGTATGCATTACGTCTCCACCCGCGCGACCAGCGCGTCCGCAGCACGCAATCCCCAACGTTTTTCCGACATCCTGCTGGCGGGCCTGGCCCCGGACGGCGGCTTGTACCTTCCTGAAGAGTATCCGCAGGTCTCCAGGGAAGAACTTGACGCCTGGCGCAAGCTCTCCTACGCCGAACTGGCCTACGAAATCCTGCGCAAGTTCGCGACCGATATCCCCGACGCCGACCTGCGCGCCCTGACCGCGAAAACCTACACGCCCGAGGTCTACCGCAACGCCCGCACGGACGAGTCCAGCGCCGACATCACCCCGCTGCGCGTCCTCGAGGACGGCGCACAGGGCAAGCTGGTCCTGCAGGCCCTGTCGAACGGCCCGACCCTGGCCTTCAAGGACATGGCCATGCAACTGCTCGGCAACCTGTTCGAGTATGCGCTGGCCAAGAACAGCGACGAACTGAACATCTTCGGCGCCACGTCGGGCGACACCGGCAGCGCGGCCGAGTACGCGATGCGCGGCAAGCGCGGCGTGCGCGTGTTCATGCTGTCGCCGCACAAGAAGATGAGCGCCTTCCAGACCGCCCAGATGTTCAGCCTGCAGGACCCGAACATCTTCAACATCGCGGTCGACGGCGTGTTCGACGACTGCCAGGACATGGTCAAGGCCGTGTCGAATGACCTGTCCTTCAAGGCGCGCCACAAGATCGGCACCGTCAACTCGATCAACTGGGCGCGCGTGGTGGCCCAGGTCGTGTACTACTTCCGCGGCTACCTGGCGGCCACCACCAGCAATGACGAGAAGGTCTCGTTCACCGTCCCGTCGGGTAACTTCGGCAACATCTGCGCCGGCCACATCGCGCGCATGATGGGCCTGCCGATCGACAAGCTGGTGGCCGCCACCAACGAGAACGACGTGCTGGACGAATTCTTCCGTACCGGCGTGTACCGGGTGCGCAAGCCGCTTGAAACCTACCACACCAGCAGTCCGTCGATGGACATCTCCAAGGCGTCCAACTTCGAGCGCTTCGTGTACGAACTGGTGGGCCGCGATGCCGAGCGCACCCATGCGCTGTTCCGCAAGGTCGACACCCATGGCGGCTTCGACCTGTCGGGCGCGCCGGGCAGCGATGGCGACGAGTGGAAGCTGGTCGGCCAGTATGGCTTCGCCTCGGGCAAGTCGACCCATGAGGACCGCCTGGCGACCATCCGCGATGTGCTGGACGACTACGGCATCACCATCGACACCCATACCGCCGACGGCATCAAGGTCGCGCGCGAACACCTGCAGCCGGGCGTCCCCATGATCGTGCTTGAAACCGCGTTGGCCGCCAAGTTCAACGAAACCATCCTGGAAGCGATCGGCATGGATGCCGAGCGTCCGGCCGGCTTCGAGGACATCGAGGCGCTGCCGCAGCGCTTCGTCGTCATGGGCACCGATGTCGATGCCATGAAGGCCTACATCGCCCAGCACACGGGGCTGTGAGATGAAGCCGCCGATGCTGTCCGTGCGCGAGGCCCTGGGCCGGCTGCTCGATGCGGCGCGGCCGCTCGAGGGCATCGAGGTGGTGCCGACCCTGGAGGCCAACGGCCGCGTGCTGGCCGAAGACCAGCATGCGACCATCGACGTGCCGTCCGCCGACAATACCCAGATGGACGGCTACGCGGTGCGCGCGGCCGACTGCGAGAGCGGCAGCGCGACCCTGCGCGTGGCCCAGCGCATCCCGGCCGGCAGCGTCGGCGAGCCGCTCGAGCCGGGCACCGCCGCCCGCATCTTCACCGGCGCCCTGATTCCGCCCGGCGCCGATGCGGTCGTGATGCAGGAGCAGTGCGAGGCGGTGGGCGACAGCGTCACCGTGCGCCACGCCCCGCGCGCCGGCGAATGGATTCGCCGCACCGGCGAGGACGTCGCGGCGGGCGCGGTCATCCTGCCGGCCGGCACGCACCTGCGCAGCCAGGAACTCGGGCTGGCCGCTTCCGTGGGCCTGGCCGAGCTGCCGGTACTGCGCCGCGCGCGGGTCGCGGTGTTCTTCACCGGCGACGAACTGGCCATGCCGGGCGAGCCCCTGAAGCCGGGCGCCATCTATAATTCGAACCGCTTCACCCTGCGCGGCCTGCTGGAGAACTTCGGCTGCGACTTCACCGACTACGGCATCGTGCCGGATTCGCTGGAGGCGACCCGCGCCACCCTGCGCGAAGCGGCGCGGGAGCACGACCTGATCATCACCTCGGGCGGCGTCTCGGTGGGCGAAGAGGACCACATCAAGCCGGCGGTGGAAGCCGAAGGGCGCCTGGACATGTGGCAGATCGCCGTCAAGCCGGGCAAGCCGCTGGCCTTCGGCGAGATCCGGCGCAACGAAGGCGCGTCGTACTTCATCGGCCTGCCGGGCAACCCGGTGTCGAGCTTCATCACCTTCCTGCTGTTCGTGCGGCCCTTCCTGCTGCGCCTGCAGGGCGTGAGCGGTCCGGTGGAGCCGCGCGGCTACAGCATGCGCGCCGACTTCGCGCTGCCGAAGGCCGACCGCCGCAACGAATTCCTGCGCGTGCGCGTGAACGCCGCCGGTGGACTCGACCTGTTCCCAAACCAGGGCTCGGGCGTGCTGACCTCGACCGTCTGGGGCGAGGGCCTGGTGGACAATCCGCCGGGCCAGTCCATCGCCGGGGGCGACCTGGTACGCTTCATTCCCTTCGCCGAACTGCAGCACTAGGAACGACATGAAAATCAGTTTGCGGTATTTTGCATCGGTGCGCGAACAGCTCGGCACCGGACAGGAAAGCCTGGAGCTGCCGGCAGGCGCCCTGACGGTGGGTGCGGTGCGCGAGGCGCTGGTGGCGCGCGGCGGCGCCTGGGCCGAAGCCCTGGGGCAGGGCCGCGCGGTGCGCATGGCCTGCAACCAGGTGATGTGCGGCCCCGAGACCGAAGTGGTTGACGGGGCCGAGGTGGCTTTCTTTCCGCCCGTGACGGGCGGCTAGGTCAGATCATCGCGATCGACTGCTCGGCCAGTTCCAGCAGCTTGGCGCAGTTGCCGTTCTTCTCGCCATACTCGCGCCAGGCATTGGTGCGCGCCACCGCCTGCCACTTGCGCAGGGCTTCGGCATTCAGGTCGACGATCTGGGCGCCGCTCTTGGCGTAAACCGCGGCCACCGCCGCGTCGTCCGTCCGCGCGGCCTTGAGCGCGAAGCCTTCCAGCTCGGCGCCCACGGCCATCACGGCGGCCTGCTGCTCCTTGCTGAGGCGGTCGAACACGGTGCGCGACATCATCAGCGGCTCGAACATGAACCAGTAGGCGCCGCCGCGCGCCGTGGTGACGGAGCGCGCCGATTCCTGCAGGCGGAAGGAGATCAGCGAGGTCGACGAGGTCAGCGCCGCGTCGAGGGTCCCGGCGCGCATCGCGGCCCCGATCTCGTTGGACGGCAGGTTGACCACGGTGGCGCCGGCATCCGCCAGCAGGCGGTCCATCTCGTGCGAGCCGCCGCGCACCTTCAGTCCGGCCACGTCTTCGGGATGCAGGATCGGCTTGCCGCGCGAGGCGACCCCGCCGGCCTGCCAGATCCAGCTGACCACCACCAGGCCTTGCTCGTTCAGGATGCGGGTCAGCTCGCGCCCGACCGGCGCATTCTTCCACGCATAGCCCTGCTCGTACGAGGTGACCAGGCCGGGCATCAGGCCGATGTTCGCTTCCGGGGCCTCGGCGCCCGCATACGACAGCGGCACCAGGGCCATGTCCAGGCTGCCGTTGCGCAGAGCGCCAAACTGGGCGTTGGGCGCCATCAGGCTGGCGCCGGGATAGATCGAGAACTTCAGGCCGCCGCGAGTGCGCCGTTCGACATTGGCCGCGAACATGCGGCACAAGCGGTCACGGAAATCGCCTTCTGCAAGGCTGCCGCGCGGGAACTGGTGGGAGATCTTCAGATTGTTTGGCTGCGCCCATGCGGACTGCATCCAGAGTGGACTGGACGCGATTGCGCCCAGCACTGTCCTACGGGACATTGCTGCCCTGTTCATTACCGACATACACATCCTCCAAGATGTTGAAACGGACTGCCTTGGCGAGTCGTGGCGGCCTCGTCGAGCGGGCGCCATCGTTCGTTATAGCGGATACAAGAATATTCCTGTTACATGTATTGTCAAGAAGAATCTTATAGATATATCAAACGCATGCATATATCAGCGCTTGGTGTCGGGATGGCGGCACGTGGCGCACTCGGCGCCGCGCTCGGCCCGGTAGTAGCGCGAGCCGATGAAGATGGCGGCTGCCAGCACCGACCAGGCCAGCGACTCGCGCCAGCCGGTCTCGAAGGCTTCGCCGCGCAGGAACACGTCGATGCCGGCCAGCAGGGCGAACATCGAGCCGGCGGCCAGCAGGTACTGGCCGCTCCAATAAGTCAGTTTGTGCATCGGGTGCTCCTTCGGGTTTACAGGCGGTTGAGGAAACGGCGGACCGCGTCGGCCACCGCATCCGGCTGGTCGAACATGGCGAAGTGGCGCGCCTTGGGCACCGGTTCCACGATCAGCTGGGGCGTGCCGGCGAGCAGGCTGCGGTAGTGTTCGAGCTTCATCATCGCCGTCACCTGGTCCTGGCTCGCATCCGGTTCGAAGTAGGGTACCAGTACCAGCACCGGTGCGGCAATCTTCGGCAGGCCGGGGCGCAAGTCGGTGCCCAGCAGCTCTTCCATGTAGGCGCCGACGGCGGCGCGGTCGCTGCGCAGGGCCAGCGCGGCGAGGTCCTCGGCCTTGCCCATGTCGACCAGGCCCTGGCTGCGCATGTACTGCTTCTGCTGCTCGGCGTAGGCATCCACGGGGGCGGCTTCCAGCCGGCGCCGCACGCTGGCCGCCATGAGCGGGCGCTGCTCCGGCGCCAGCGCCTCGGTGCCGGGGAAGACCGGCAGGCCGTCGAGCGAGATCACGCCGCCCACCTGCGCCGGGATGTCCTGGGCCACCGCGAAGGAGAGGGCGCCGCCGAGGCTGTGGCCGATCAGCACCGGCTTGTCGAGCCGGCGCGACGTGACTAGTTCCTGGAGGGCGGCGCGGGCCGCTGCAAGGGGCGGCCCGCTTGGCGCGGGACGCCCGTCGAAGCCGGGCAGGGTCACGACGTAGACGGCGCGCTCGCCGCTGAAGCGCCGCACCAGGTCTTGCCAGGCCCAGGGTCCGCTGGCCAGGCCGGGGATCAGGACCAGCGGGCGCCCGCCCTGGCCGTGGCGCTCGACCAGCATGCCCTGGATCTCGAAGCGCTCGGCCGGCGCCATGCGCATCGCGAAGCGGTTGGCGGCGGGCGCCGTTACGGCGGCGGGGGCGGCATGCGCCGGCAGGGTGGCGGCAAGCGCCAGGGTGAACAGGATTGCGGCTTTCATGGTGTCTCCGGGTCTGGGATGAAGATGGATTCGATCGGTTGGCCGAATAGGCGGGCGATCGCGAAGGCGAGGGGCAGGCTGGGGTCGTAGCGGCCGGTCTCGATCGCGTTCACGCTCTGGCGCGAGACGTCGAGCATGTCGGCCAGCTCGGCCTGGCTCAAGCCGCGCTCGGCCCGCAAGGATCTGATGTGGTTGTTCATCGGTCGAGCAGCTTGCGCAGCAGCTGCACCAGCACGACGGCGCCGCACAGCACGCACCAGACGGTGAACATGGACAGCTTCGGGTAGCCGGCGGTCTCGAGGAAGCCGTAGCTGAAGGTCAGGCCGGCGGTGATGGCGGCGGCTAGCGCCACGTTTTCCAGCAGGCGCATGCGCAGGTATTCGTCGATGCGTCCGAGGTGGCGCGCGATCACCCACAAGGCCGCGCCGAAGCCGATCATCGGCGACAACAGCACCAGGGTGCGCGCCAGGCCGTCTTCCATCGGCCGGCCCCAGCGGATGGCCGCCATCAGCAGCACCGTGTACAGCGCCAGCGATGCGAACAGTTCGCGCAGATAGGCTTTTCCGACCCGCTTTTCGTGCATGACATCCTCCATGAAGTAAAGTATGCTTGACATCGTAGTCAAGGAAACTAGACATGTCAAGCTTGCTTTACATTTTTATGCGCGCCGCAAACTCGACTACAATGCCGCTCCTTTGCCTTCCCTGAATGCCGATGAGCCAGCAGCCCAGCCAACCCCCACGTGTCGCCGTCATCGGCGGCGGCCCCGCCGGCCTGATGGCGGCCGAAGTCCTGGCTGCCGGCGGCGTGCAGGTCGACGTCTACGATGCCATGCCCTCGGTCGGCCGCAAATTCCTGCTGGCCGGTAAGGGCGGCATGAACATCACCCATTCGGAAGCGCTGCCGGCCTTCCGCGCGCGCTATGGCGCCCGCGAACATGAAGTAGCACGCTGGCTGCAGGCCTTCGACCCGCAGGCGGTGCGCGACTGGATCCATGGGCTCGGCATCGGCACCTTCGTCGGCAGTTCCGGCCGCGTCTTCCCGCTTGAGATGAAGGCGGCGCCCCTGCTGCGCGCCTGGCTGCACCGCCTGCGCGAGGCCGGCGTGCGCTTCCACATGCGGCATCGCTGGCTCGGCTGGCAGGACGGGCGCCTGCGCATGATTACGCCCGACGGCGAGCTGCTGGTCGAGGCCGGGGCCACCGTACTGGCCCTGGGCGGCGCGAGCTGGGCCCGGCTCGGTTCCGACGGCGCCTGGGTGCCGCTGCTGGCCGCACAAGGCGTGGAGGTCGCGCAGCTGGCACCGTCCAACTGCGGTTTCGACGTCGGCTGGAGTGCGCATTTCAGCGGGAAGCATGCGGGTGCGCCGCTCACCACGGTGGCCATCGGCTGGCGCGGCCGCGACGGGACGCTGGAAAAACGCCGGGGCCAGTTCGTGGTCACGCAGACCGGGATCGAGGGCAGCCTGGTGTATGCGCTGTCGGCGCCGCTGCGCGACCAGATCGCGCAGCAGGGCGGCACCACGGTCTGGCTCGACCTGCTGCCCGACCTCGACGCCGCGCGGGTGGCGGCGGAAGTGGCGCGTCCACGGGGCTCGCGTTCGATGTCCAGCCACCTGCAGGGCCGCCTCGGCATCAAGGGCGTCAAGGCGGGACTCCTGCACGAATGCCTGTCGAAGGAAGATTTCGCCGCCCCGGAGAAACTGGCGGCTGCGCTGAAGGCGCTGCCATTGGTCTTGCAGCGCCCGCGCCCGATCGACGAGGCGATCAGCAGCGCCGGCGGGGTGCGCTTCGAGGCGCTCGAGGAGGGCAGCGCGATGCTGCGTGCGCTGCCGGGGGTGTTCGTGGCGGGGGAAATGGTGGATTGGGAAGCCCCGACCGGCGGCTACCTGCTCACGGCCTGCTTCGGCAGCGGCCGCGCCGCGGGGCGCGACGCATTGGCCTGGCTCAATCGGTAAAGCTCACCGCGCCGCTGCCCGAGCGGCTGACGCTGCGCTCGGCCGGATTGCCGATCACCTCGATGTCGCCGCTGCCCGAGATCGAGGCGGCGACGGTCTGGGAGGCCCGCACGGTACTCTGGCCGGAACCGGTCTGGCTGACCTGCACCTTCTCGGCGCGCAGGTGGCGCGCATCGAGTTCGCCCGAACCGCTGGCGTTGGCGTTCAGTTCGCGGGTGCTGCCGACGATGGTCAGGTGTCCCGAGCCGGTGAGCACCGCATCGAAGCGCTCGATGCCGGAGCCGGCATTCAGGTCGAGTTCGCCGCTGCCGCTCATACCCGCATCCACCTCGCGAAAGCGGCCGTTGAAGTGCAGGCTGCCCGAGCCTTCCATGCGCACCTTGATGCGTTCGCCCGAAAAACCGTTGACCGTGCTGTCGCCGCTGCCGTCCACCGTGACGCCCACCAGGCTTGGCAGCACCAGTTCGACTTCGAGCGGGCGGCGGTGGCCCAGCACCATGCCGCGGATGCCGATGTGCAGGACCTCGCCCTCCTTGCTGACGTCGACGTTGTCCAGCAGGCGCGCCTCGCCGCGCACCTTGAGCGACGGGGCCGAGCCGTAGCGCAGGGTCAGGTCGATCGGCCCGTCCAGGTCGATCGCGTTGACGCCCGCCGGCAGCGCGCGGTTCTCGCTCGCCACCTGGCGGCCTTCGCTGGCCGCGGCCACGCCGTTGGCGCGCAGCGCCGCGTAGCTCAGGCCGATCAAGACGAAGGCCAGCAACAGCAGGCTGAATCCGACTTTCAGCAATCCGCGCATGATTCAAGCCCCCTTCAGCAGCGACAGGTTCATCTTGATGTAGCGTTTCAGGCCGATGAAGGTGTAGCGGGTGATCACCAGCGAGAGCAGGAACAGCAGGATCCCGCCCAGCACCATGCCGAGGCCGACGACGGTCTGGGTGGTGCGCGATTCGCCGTCCATGTCGGTATTGATCTGGATGCCGGCGTCGGCCACCTTTTCGGCGCGGCGGATCACCGCCGTGGCCCTGGCCTCGTCGGCCGGATTGTCGTCCGCCACCTCGGGATCGGCCGGCTCGTCCTCAATCACGTGGATGCCCTGCTTGCCGATCGAGACGCGGGTGCGCACGTTTTCCGTGGTCTCGCGGCGCTCGCCCGATTCCATGACCTCGATCCGGTGCAGGGGATTGTTCAGGACCAGTTCATTGGCGCCGGCCAGGCCGCTCGCGGTGATGGCGATGCCCGAGACGTAGACGCCGAGGGCGGTGCAGTACGCGGCAACCAGCAGCGAGGCATACACGGCCGCCGGAATCGCCATGAACAGGTTGAAGACCAGCAGGCCGGCGCCCGCGACGACCACGCGCACGGCATTCGCGGGCGTCTTCTTTTCCTTGAATGCTTCCATGTGGGCGCTGGCGCGCAGCGTCACCGCGACCTTGCGCGGATCGCCCAGCTCTTCGGCGATGCTCGCCTCGGAGCGGCCGGCGGCCACGCCGTCGACGAAACGCTGCTCGTACCAGGCCAGGGTCTTGGCCTGGGTCTCAGGCGGCAGGCCGCTCATGGCCCGCTTGAGCGCGTCGAGATATTCCAGTTTACCCATGTGCTGTACTTCTTCGGTAATCAATGGTGACCCACGACCGGGATCGAACCGATCGCGAAGGCCGTGGCCGGCGCGGAGCCGCCGATGAGTTCAGGCTGGACCAGCACGGCGGTGCTGGACACCACAACGGCCAGCAGGGCCAGGGTACGCAAACCGAGTTGGAGCTTGTTCATGTTGTTCAATCCATAAGACATGTTTCGATGTTGCTAGCTTACGGAAGGGGGCGCAGCCATGCCATCGGCATGCGACAGTCTGCGTTTTTCGCGGGGCAGGGTGCCGTAGGCGCGGATAAGCGCCGCGGCCTCGATGCCGCTGCGCACCGCGGTTTCCAGGGTCGCCGGGTAGTCGCTGGCGGTGTAGTCGCCCGCCAGCACCAGGCCCGGCAGCGAGGTATCGTTGCCGGGGCGGACCAGGCCCGGGGTGCAGGAAAAGGTGGCGCGCTTCTCGGTGATCACCCGCGTCCACTGCGGCGCGGCCAGTTCCGGGCGGCCCAGGTCGCGGGCCAGTTGGGCGGCAATGCTGCCGGCCAGCGCCTCCTGGTCGAGCTGGGCGGCCGCGCCGGCGGCGCTGACGACGACTGCCAGCAGGCCCGGCTGGGCGGCATCGAGCTGGCCGCGGTCGAAGGCGAACTGGCCCCAGCGCCCCTGTGCCGGGTCGTCGAGCAGGGCGTAGAAGGGCAGCTCGAGGCGGACCGAGGGGGCGTACTGCAGGTAGCAGGTCGCGATCGGCTCGTAGTCGAGGGCGGAAAGTTGCTGCGCCAATTCAGGCGCGTGTGGCGCGAGCAGGGCGGCCGACTGGGCGGCCGGCGTGGCCAGTACGACGGCATCGAAGCTCGCCTCCCGGCCTGAGAGTGCGACCTGCCAGCCGTCGCCGGATGGCGTCGCGGCCGTGAGCCTGGTCCCGGTGAGCAGCTTGCCGCCGTGGGTTTCGACGAAACGCGCCGCCGCCTCGGGAAACAGGGCTCCCATGTCCATGCGCGGCAGCAGCATGTCCGAGGCGGCGCGCCGTTTCGCACCCAGGCTGTCGCGCAGCACGGCCAGGAAGACCTTGGCCGAGGCGCGTTCGGGCGGCGTGTTCAGCGCCGCGATGCACAGCGGGTGCCACAACAGGCGGTTCAGGCGCGGGGTCTGGTCGTAGCGGTCCAGCAGCTCCCCGACCGTGCAATCCTTGTAGAGCACCCAGCCCATCATGCGGCCCGTGGAGTTGAAGCGGGCCAGGGCCAGCTTGTCGGCGCGTGTCAGGCCCCTGGCGCGCAGCAGCGCGGCGATCAGGTGGAAGGGCGCCGGCCAGCGCGGGGCGACGAAGTCCATGCCGCCGCTGCGTTCCGGGTAGCGCATCTGCACCGGCAGGCGCAACAAGGCTGTATCAGGGGCGATGCCGACCTGGCGTAACAGGCGCAGGGTCGCGTCGTAGGCGCCCAGCAGGATGTGCTGGCCGTTGTCGAGCAGTTTTCCCTCCACCTCGACGGCGCGGGCGCGGCCGCCGAGCGTGCGGGAAGCCTCGACCAGCGTCACGTCGGCACCATGAGAGGCCAGTTCCACCGCGGCCGCGCAGCCGGCCCAGCCGCCGCCGGCGACCAGGACCCGCAGCCGGGCCTCAGGTGCGGACATAGGTCTTCCAGGCCAGCCACAGCTTGCGCAGCGGCGTCAGCGAGACGCGCTGGTTCAGCACCTGGAAGTTGTCGCGCGCGATTTCATCGAGCAGGGTGCGGTAGATCGCCGCCATCATCAGGCCCGGGCGCTGGGCGCGCCGGTCTTCTTTCGGCAGCAGCGCCAGGGCCTCGTCGTAGGTGCGCTGGGCGCGCTCGTTCTGGTACCGCATCAGGGCCTCGAACTTCTCGTTGTGGCGGAAGTTGAGGATGTCGGCGGCAGTGACGTTGAACTGCTGGAGCTCGTTCACCGGGATGTAGATGCGGCCCTTGCGCGCATCGTCGCCGACGTCGCGGATGATGTTGGTCAGCTGGAAGGCCAGGCCGAGCTTCTCGGCGTAGGCCAGGGTCTCCGGCCGGGTGTAGCCGAAGATGCTGGCCGACAGGATGCCGACCACGCCGGCCACCCGCCAGCAGTATTTCTGCAGGCCGGGATAGTCGAGGTAGCGGCTCTGGTCCAGGTCCATCTCCATGCCGTCGATGATCGCCTGCAGGTGCTGCTCTTCCAGCTGGTAGGTGGCGATGTGCGGCTGCAGGGCCTGGGTCACCGGGTGGGTCGGCGTGCCCTGGTACATGGTCGAAACCTCGGTGCGCCACCAGGCCAGCTTGATGCGCGCGACCGAGGCATCAAGCGTCTCGTCGACGGTATCGTCCACCTCGCGGCAGAAGGCGTAGAGCGCCGTGATCGCACGGCGGCGCTCCGGCGGCAGGAACAGGAAGCTGTAATAGAAGCTGGAGCCGCTTTGGACCGTCTTTTGCTGGCAGTAATCGTCGGGGGACATGTATTGTTGTTTGTTGCTGAATACTTAATGGGCGATGCGGAATGATGCGAATCCGCTATTTTACATGCGCAGCGCGCGCCAGCCGACCACGAGCCAGTCGGGCGCCGCCAGGGCGGGGCGACGCCGGAACACGTCGTAGTCGGCCCGTTCGATCGCTTCCAGGATGCGCAGGCCGCCCTGCACCATGAGGCGCAGTTCCCAGCCGATGCGGCCCGGCAGGCGCTCGACCAGCGGGGCGCCGCTGAGCATCAGGGCACGGGCGCGCTCGACCTCGAAGCGCATCAGGGAGCGCCAGGCCGGGCTCGAGGGGGCGGACGCCAGTTCCGCTTCGCTCACGCCATGCCGATCCAGGTCTTCCAGCGGCAGGTAGATGCGGCCCTTGGGCAGGTCGATCGCCACGTCCTGCCAGAAGTTGATGAGCTGGAGCGCGCTGCAGATGGCATCCGAATCGCGCAGGTTGCGCTCGTCGACCGCATCGTAGAGTTCCAGCATCAGGCGCCCGACCGGGTTGGCCGAGCGCCGGCAATAGTCGAGCAGGGCCGTGTAGTCGGGGTAGCGGGTGGTGACCACGTCCTGGCGGAAGGCCGACAGCAGGTCGTGCATGGGCGCGACCGGCAGGCGGAAGTCGCGCACCACGCCGGCCAGGCGCGCGAACATGGGATCGGCCGGGGTCGCGCCATGCTCGATGGCCCGCAGCTCCCTGCCGTAGCGTTCCAGTTCGGCCAGCCGCTCGGCAGGCGCGGCGTCGCCTTCGTCGGCGATGTCGTCGGCGCTGCGCGCGAAAGCGTAGATCGCTTCCACGGCCGGCACCAGTCGGCGCGGCAGCAGGAAGGAGGCAACCGGGAAGTTCTCGTAATGCTCAACTGGCATATTTGACTGTTGACTCTAATGTCGGGTTCTTGTCTGTTTCCCTGATTATAATTGCTTGATTACAAATGCCCTAACAGGCCACCAAGGCCAGAGGATTCGACGTGTCTGCTCTCCAGCTGTTTCGCCGTACCCGCACCGCATATATTGCTCCGTTCATTGCGCCGCTCGTCCTTGCCCTGCTGACCGCCTGCGACAAGCCCGCACCCGAGCCTGAGGAGGTGCGCCCGGTGCGCGCCATCCAGCTGGCCGCCGGCAACGGCGTCGAGCGCGTCGAGTTCTCGGGCGACGTCCGTCCGCGCTACGAGTCGCGCCTGGGCTTCCGGGTCGGCGGCAAGATCGTCGAGCGCAAGGTCGATGTCGGCGCCAACGTCAAGGATGGCCAGGTCCTGATGCGGCTCGACCCGCAAGACCTGCGCCTGGCCGAGGCCCAGGCACGCGCCAGCCTGCGCGCCGCCGAGACCGAACGCGACCTGGCCCAGGCCGACTACAAGCGCCACCAGAACCTGCGCGCCCAGAACTTCGTCAGCCAGGCGGTGCTCGACGCCAAGCAGGCGGCCTTGCGGGCGGCCCAGGCCAACGTGGATGCGGCGCGCGCCGGCTTCCGCGGCCAGTCGAACCAGGCCGGCTATGCCAACCTGGAATCGGATGCCGACGGCGTGGTGACGGCGGTGGACGCCGAGGTCGGCCAGGTGGTGGCCGCCGGCGTGCCGGTGGTGCGCGTGGCCCGCACCGACGATAAGGAAGTCGTGATCGGCATCCCCGAAGACCGGGTCGGCCAGCTGCGCCAGGCCACCGACGTCAAGGTGCGCCTGTGGGCGAACCGCCAGGTGGCCATCCCCGGCAAGATCCGCGAGGTGTCGCCGGTGGCCGATCCGGCCACCCGCACCTACACGGTGAAGGTGTCGATTCCCGCCAGCGCCGAGACGCGCCTGGGCATGACCGCCACCGTCGACATGGCGGTCGCCGACGACAAGGGGAGCGGCACGCAACTGCGCCTGCCCTTGAGCGCGCTGGTGCAGGACAAGGGCGCGACCAGCGTCTGGGTGGTCGAGAAGGGCGCGGTGCAGCTGCGGCCGGTCCAGCTGGCGGGCCAGTCGGGCAACGAGCTGCTGGTGGCGGGCGGCGTGCAGCCGGGCCAGACCATCGTGACGGCCGGCGTGCACCTGCTCAAGCCGGGCCAGAAAGTCCGCATCCTGACGGCGGACGTCTCGCGCCGCGGCGACACCGAAGCCGCCGCGGCTGGCGGAGCCGCGAAATGAGGGGTTTCAACCTGTCGCGCTGGGCACTGGAACACATCCCGCTCACGCGCTACCTGATCGCGGCACTGCTGATCGGCGGCATCCTGAGCTACCAGCAGCTGGGCCAGGACGAAGATCCGCCCTTTACCTTCCGCGCGATGGTGGTCAGCGCCGTGTGGCCGGGCGCCACCGCCGTGCAGATGGCCGAGCAGGTGACCGACCCGCTCGAGCGCAAGCTCCAGGAAACGCCCTATATCGACCGCATCCGCAGCTTTTCCAAACCGGGCGAGACCACCATCATCCTCGAGCTGCGCGAATCGACGCCGCCGCTTGATACCGCGCCCACCTGGTACCAGGTGCGCAAGAAGATCGGCGACATGGCGGCCACGCTGCCGCAGGGCGTGATCGGGCCCTTCTTCAACGACGAATTCGGCGATACCTACGGTTCCATCTTCGCGCTCTCGGGCGACGGCTTCACCCAGGCCGAGATGCGCGACTATGCCGACTTCGTACGCCAGCAATTGCTGAAGGTGCCGCTGGTCTCCAAGGTCGAGCAGTTCGGCGTCCAGGAAGAGAAGCTCTACATCGAGTTCTCCAGCAAGAAGTTCGCCCAGCTGGGCATCCCCTTCGAGCAGATCGTCAACCAGATCGCCACCCAGAACCAGGTCGAGGCCAGCGGCGTGCTGGTGACCCCGAGCGACAACCTGCAGGTGCGCGTCACCGGGGCGTTGAAATCGGTCGAGCTGCTGGAAAACCTGCAGCTGCGCGCCGGGTCAACGACGTTCCGGCTGGGTGATTTCGCGATCGTGAAGCGCGGCTACCAGGATCCGCCCAAGGACAAGATGCGCTTCAACGGCAAGGAAGTGATCGGCCTGGGCGTTTCGATGGAAAAGGGCGGCAACATCATCAAGCTGGGCAAGGGCCTGGACGAGACGGTGGCGCGCGTGCGCGCCCAGCTGCCGGTCGGGATCGAGCTGGAACGCGTGTCGGACCAGCCGCAGGCCGTCACCGCCTCGGTCGATGAATTCATCAAGGTGCTGGTCGAAGCGGTGATCATCGTGCTGGCCGTGTCCTTCATCGCCCTCGGCCTGCACACCAAGCCGAAGCTGCGCATCGACGTGCGCCCCGGCCTGGTGGTGGCGCTGATGATTCCCCTGGTGCTGGCGATTACCTTCCTGTTCATGCGGGTGCTCGACATCTCGCTGCACAAGATCTCGCTCGGGGCCCTGATCATCGCCCTCGGCCTGCTGGTGGACGACGCCATCATCGCGGTCGAGATGATGGTGCGCAAAATGGAAGAGGGCATGTCGCGCTTCGAGGCGGCCACCTTCGCCTACACCTCGACCGCGATGCCGATGCTGACCGGGACCCTGATCACGGCCGCGGGCTTCCTGCCGATCGGCCTGGCCAAGTCGGCGGCCGGCGAATACACCTTCACGATGTTCTCGGTGAATGCGCTGGCCCTCCTGATCTCCTGGGTGGCGGCGGTGGTGTTCACGCCCTATATCGGCTACGTCCTGTTGCGTGTCAAACCGCACGGGCAGGGCGAAGCCTCGCACGACGTGTTCGACAGTCCGGCCTACGAGCGCTTCCGGCGCCTGGTGCACCGCTGCGTCGAGTGGCGCAAGACCACGATCGCCCTGAGCCTGGGCGTGTTCGCGCTGGGCGTGTTCGGCTTCAATTTCATCGAAAAGCAGTTCTTCCCGGATTCCAGCCGTCCCGAGCTGATGGTCGAGATGTGGTCGCCGGAAGGCACCAGCTTCGCGGCCAACGAGGCTGTCGTGAAACGCTTCGAGGGCTTCCTGAAGCAGCAGCAGGGCGTGCAGAGCGTGACCAGCTATGTCGGCACCGGCAGCCCGCGCTTCTACCTGCCGCTGGACCAGATCTTCCCGCAGTCGAACGTATCGCAACTGGTCGTGCTGCCGGTTGACGCCGAGGCGCGCGAGGCGCTGCTGCGCAAGATCGAGGACGCCTTCCGCAACGACTTCCCGGAGGTGCGCGGGCGCGTGAAACTGCTGCCGAACGGGCCGCCGGTGGCCTATCCGGTGCAGTTCCAGGTGCTGGGCCCGGACATCGGCATCGTGCGCGGCGTCGCCGACCAGGTCAGGGAAGTCATGCGCGCCAACCCGAACACGGTGGGCGTCAACGACAACTGGAACGAGGCGGTGAAGGTGCTGCGCCTCGACCTCGACCAGGACAAGCTGCGCGCCCTCGGGGTCACTTCGCAGTCGGTGCGGCGCGTGATCAATACCACCCTGAGCGGCACCCCGGTCGGCCAGTTCCGCGAGACCAACCGCCTGATCGACATCGTGGTGCGCCAGCCGCTCGAGGAGCGCTCGACCATCACGCGCCTGTCGGAGGCCCTGGTGCCCACCGCCGGCGGCGGCGCCGTGCCGATCGGGCAGGTGGCGCGCGTCGCCTTCGTGTGGGAGCCGGGCGTGGTCTGGCGTGAAGGACGCGAGTGGGCCATCATGGTCCAGTCGGACGTGAAAGCGGGCATCCAGGGGCCGACCGTTACCGCGCAAGTCGACGAAAAGCTGGCCGCGATCCGCGCCAAGCTGCCGGCCGGCTACCGGGTGACCGTGGAAGGCGCGGCGGCCGACAGTTCGGATGCGGAAGCCTCGATCATGGCCAATGTCCCGCTGGTGCTGTTCATCGTATTCACCCTGCTGATGCTCCAGCTGCACAGCTTCTCGCGCTCGCTGCTGGTCTTCCTCACCGGCCCGCTGGGCATCGCCGGGGCGGCAATGGCGCTGCTGGTGTTCGGCCGGCCGTTCGGCTTCGTGGCGAACCTGGGCGTGATCGCACTGTTCGGCATGATCATCCGTAACTCCGTGATCCTGGTCGACCAGATCGAGCAGGACATCGCCGCCGGGGCCGAGGCCTGGGACGCCATCGTCGAAGCGGCGGTGCGGCGCTGCCGGCCGATCCTGCTGACGGCCGCCGCGGCGGCGCTGGCGATGATCCCGCTGTCGCGCTCCGTGTTCTGGGGGCCGATGGCGGTGGCGATCATGGGTGGCCTGCTGGTGGCGACGGCGCTGACCCTGCTGTTCCTGCCGGCGCTGTATGCCGCCTGGTTCAGGGTGAAAAAGCCGGTTGGCGCCAAGCTCCCGTGAGCCCGCGTAGATGGAAGAGCTCTACACTCTATATAGAAGAGCTCCCAACCCCCGCACGCCTAGAAAAAAGCGTCCAATAGTGACAGAAAATCCAGTAAAATAACCGGCTGAAGTTGTAGCCCCTAAACAGAGGAGTGCAGGGCGGCCGGTTTCACTGTCGGGCGCCCTTTGTTTTTGTGGCAAAAAATGCAATCCTGCGCGAGGATGGCGAAATTGGTAGACGCACCAGGTTTAGGTCCTGACGCCAGCAATGGTGTGGGGGTTCGAGTCCCCCTCCTCGCACCACGAATAATTATTTTTTTGGACGATTTTTATAATGGCAACTGCAGTCGAAACCCTGGGTAAACTCGAGCGTCGCTTGACGATCACTTTTCCGGTAGCTGACGTCCGTAGCGAGGTCGAAAAGCGCCTCAAGAAGCAGGCCAAGACGGCAAAGGCCCCGGGCTTCCGCCCAGGCAAGGTGCCGCTCAAGATGGTCGCTGCGCAATACGGTTACCAGATCGAATCGGACGTGCTGAACGACAAGGTCGGCCGCGCGTTCAATGACGCCGCCAACGAGAACCAGCTGCGCGTTGCCGGTTTCCCGAAAATCGAGCCGAAAGAGGAAGCGCCGGAAGGCATGCTGGCCTTCGACGCAACCTTCGAAGTCTACCCGGAAGTCGTGCTCGGCGACCTGGCCAATGTCGACATCGAAACCGTGTCGGCCGACGTGACCGACGCCGAGATCGACAAGACCATCGACATCCTGCGCAAGCAGCGCGTGCACTACCACACCAAGGGTGAGGCAGGCGAGCACGGCGACGGCGGCGAGCCGGTGGCCGCCAACGGCGACCGCGTGACCGTGGACTTCGTCGGCCGCATCGACGGTGAAGAGTTCGCCGGCGGCAAGGCCGAGAACTACGCCTTCGTGCTGGGCGAAGGCCGCATGCTGCCGGAATTCGAAGCCGCGACCATCGGCCTGAAAGTCGGCGAGAGCAAGACCTTCCCGCTGCCTTTCCCTGAGGACTACCACGGCAAGGACGTGGCCGGCAAAACCGCCGAGTTCACCATCACCCTGAACAAGCTCGAGTGGGCCCACATGCCGGAAGTCGACGCGGAATTCGCCAAGTCGCTCGGTATCGAAGACGGCTCGATCGAGAAGATGCGCGAAGACATCAAGACCAACCTGCAGCGTGAAGTCAACGCCCGCGTCAAGGCCCGCAACAAGGAAGCCGTGATGGACGCCCTGGCCAAGGCTACCGACCTGGAAGTGCCGAAGGCCATGATCCAGCAGGATTCGGAGCGCCTGGCCGAGATGACCCGCCAGGACATGATG
This sequence comes from Telluria sp. ZB4P36, assembly GCF_059685865.1. Lineage (NCBI taxonomy): Bacteria > Pseudomonadati > Pseudomonadota > Betaproteobacteria > Burkholderiales > Oxalobacteraceae > Telluria > Telluria sp. ZB4P36. The sequence continues at coordinate 25,636 of NZ_JCASIE010000028.1, read as the reverse complement.
CAGCGTGGCATGGACGTCAAGGCGATGCCTTTCCCGGCAGAGATGTTCGCCGACAAGGCCGAACGCCGCGTGCGCCTGGGCCTGATCCTGTCGCAGCTGGTCTCGGACAATAACCTGCAAGCAACTCAAGAGCAGGTCAAGGCCCAGATCGAAGACTTCTCGCAAAGCTACGAAGATCCGAAGGAAGTCCTGAAGTACTACTACAGCGACCGCCGCCGCCTGGCCGAAGTGGAAGCTCTTGTATTGGAAGAAAACGTCGTTAACTATGTCCTCGGCAAGGCGAAGGTCGGCACCAAGACCATCGCTTTCGATGAACTGATGGGTGGCAACCCACAGGGCTAAAGAATAGCTGGTCCGCAAGGACGTTGTGGTTTAATGGGAGGGCGGGCAGCTTCGCTGTCCGCCCTCCGTGTCTGTGCAAACCACGCGCACCTGCTAAGATTGGACTTCTGAACCCCTTTTTAATAGGAACGAGACAGGTATGATTCGTAATCCGGCATTGGATACCCAAGCCCTCGGCCTCGTGCCGATGGTGGTCGAACAAAGCGGCCGCGGCGAGCGCGCCTATGACATCTATTCGCGCCTCCTCAAGGAACGCGTGATCTTCCTGGTCGGCCCTGTCAACGACCAGATGGCCAATTTGATCGTGGCACAGATGCTGTTCCTGGAAAGCGAGAACCCGGACAAGGACATCTCGCTGTACATCAATTCGCCGGGCGGTTCGGTCTCGGCGGGCCTGGCGATCTTCGACACCATGAACTTCATCAAGCCCGACGTGTCGACCCTGTGCACCGGCCTGGCCGCCTCGATGGGCGCCTTCCTGCTGGCCGCCGGCGCCAAGGGCAAGCGCTTCTCGCTGCCGAATTCGCGCGTCATGATCCACCAGCCGTCCGGCGGTTCGCAGGGCATGGCGTCGGACATCGAAATCCAGGCCAAGGAAATCCTGTACCTGCGCGAGCGTCTGGCCCGCATCATGGCCGACAACACCGGCCAGAGCATCGAGCAGATCCACCGCGATACCGACCGCGACCGTTTCATGTCGGCGGAAGAAGCAGTCGAATACGGTATGATTGACCGCGTCCTGACCAACCGCGCCTGAGCGCGTTGCGACATCGACCAAGGTGTTGCCAAAAAACGCCCGGGCGGAACGACGTTCGGGCGTTTCGTTTTTATTTCAGGTAGCATGTTCGTGTGCGCACTTGTTGCGTATCCGTATTAGCGATATATTCATTGCAATTCATTAAATTACCTGCCCCATGTCTGACAAAAAATCCTCCAGCGGCGAAAAACTTCTGTACTGCTCGTTCTGCGGAAAGAGCCAGCACGAAGTCAAGAAGCTGATCGCGGGACCGTCGGTGTTCATCTGCGATGAATGCATCGACCTGTGCAACGACATCATCCGCGACGAGACCTCGAACGTCGAATCGGTGGCGGGCGCCAAGTCCGATCTGCCGACTCCGCACGAAATCACCGAGCTGCTCGACCAGTACGTGATCGGCCAGCAGACGGCCAAGCGCATCTTGTCGGTGGCGGTGTACAACCATTACAAGCGCCTGAAGCACCTGGGCAAGAAGGACGACGTCGAACTGGCCAAGAGCAATATCCTGCTCGTGGGTCCAACCGGTTCCGGCAAGACCCTGCTGGCCCAGACCCTGGCGCGCATGCTCAACGTTCCCTTCGTGATCGCCGACGCGACTACCCTGACCGAAGCCGGCTATGTCGGCGAGGACGTCGAGAACATCATCCAGAAGCTGCTGCAGAGCTGCAACTACGAAGTCGAGAAAGCTCAGCGCGGCATCGTCTACATCGACGAGATCGACAAGATCTCGCGTAAATCGGACAACCCGTCGATCACGCGCGACGTGTCGGGCGAGGGGGTGCAGCAGGCCCTGCTGAAGCTGATCGAAGGCACGATGGCGTCGGTGCCCCCGCAGGGCGGCCGCAAGCATCCGAACCAGGACTTCGTCCAGATTGACACGACCAACATCATGTTCATCTGCGGCGGCGCCTTCGACGGCCTGGCCAAGATCATCCAGAACCGCTCCGAAAAGAGCGGCATCGGTTTCGCCGCCACGGTCAAGAGCCAGACCGAGCGTGCAGCCAGCGAAATCATGATGGACGCCGAGCCGGAAGACCTGATCAAGTTCGGCCTGATCCCGGAACTGGTCGGCCGCCTGCCGGTCGTGGCGACGCTGAACGAGCTCACCGAGGAAGCGCTGATCCAGATCCTGATCGAGCCCAAGAACGCCCTGATCAAACAGTACTCGAAGCTGCTTGAAATGGAAGGCGCCGAACTCGAAATTCGCCCTGCGGCCCTGCACGCGATCGCCCGCAAGGCGCTGGCGCGCAAGACCGGCGCCCGCGGCCTGCGTTCGATCCTCGAACACGCGCTGCTGGACGTGATGTATGAATTGCCGAGCCAGCAAAACGTGGTCAAGGTCGTGATCGATGAAAATACGATCACGAACGCCGCAAAACCTTTGCTGATTTACAGCGAAACGCCAAAAGCATCCGGCGAAAACTGAAAAAAGACGCGCACTCTTGCCACAAAAGTCTTGCCGTACGGATTCTTGAGCGTACAATTTACCTCAATAATAGACGTAGGCTTCAATCGAAAAGCCACTCGCGGGAGCCCTCGCGTAGTGGCTTTTTCATTTGAAAAGACGACTTTTATTGGAACGGCTATATTTTCACTTAATTGATAATCTTTTACCGGTAGAAAATATATTCGCGGTGGTCTTGAGATTTACGCTGCGAGCGCCCAAGTTCAGCAACACGTTTCTATAAGGTATGCCATGACAACTACGAAATTAACCGAGCAAACGACGCTGCCTCTCCTGCCGCTGCGCGATGTGGTCGTGTTCCCGCATATGGTGATACCTCTGTTCGTCGGCCGTCCGAAATCGATCAAGGCCCTCGAAGCCGCGATGGAGCAGGGCAAGAGCATCATGCTTGCCGCGCAAAAGGCCGCAGCCAAGGACGAACCTTCCGCCGCAGACATCTACGAGATCGGCTGCGTGGCCAATATTCTGCAAATGCTGAAGCTGCCGGACGGTACCGTGAAGGTCCTCGTCGAGGGCGCCCAGCGCGCGCGCATCGACCAGATCACCGATGGCGCCACCCACTTCACGGCCGAGCTGACCCCGGTCGCCTCGGAAATCGGCGACGATTCCGAAGTCGAGGCCATGCGCCGCGCCATCGTCCAGCAGTTCGACCAGTACGTCAAACTCAACAAGAAGATCCCGCCGGAGATCCTCGCTTCGCTGGCGGGCATCGACGACGCCGGCCGCCTGGCCGACACCGTCGCCGCGCACCTGCCGCTCAAGCTCGAGCAGAAGCAGGTCATCCTCGAGATCTTCAACGTCGCCAAGCGCCTCGAGCACCTGCTCGGCCAGCTGGAAGGTGAACTGGACATCCTGCAGGTCGAAAAGCGCATCCGCGGCCGCGTCAAGCGCCAGATGGAGAAGTCGCAGCGCGAGTACTACCTGAACGAGCAGGTCAAGGCCATCCAGAAGGAACTGGGTGAAGGCGAAGAGGGCGCCGACATCGAAGAGCTGGAGAAGAAGGTGATCGCCGCCAAGATGCCGAAAGAGGCACTGGAAAAGGCGCAAGCCGAGATCAAGAAGCTCAAGCTGATGTCGCCGATGTCGGCCGAAGCCACCGTGGTGCGCAACTACATCGACACCCTGGTGTCTCTGCCGTGGAAGAAGAAGTCGAAGGTCACCATCGACCTCGAGAAGGCCCAGCAGGTGCTGGAGTCGGATCACTACGGCCTCGACAAGATCAAGGAACGCATCCTCGAGTACCTCGCGGTGCAGCAGCGCGTCGACAAGCTGAAGGCGCCGATCCTGTGCTTCGTCGGTCCTCCAGGCGTGGGCAAGACCTCGCTGGGTGAATCGATCGCCCGCGCGACCAACCGCAAGTACGTGCGCATGGCGCTCGGCGGCGTGCGCGACGAGGCCGAGATCCGCGGTCACCGCCGTACCTATATCGGCTCGATGCCGGGCAAGGTGCTGCAGTCGCTGTCGAAAGTCGGCGTGCGCAACCCGCTGTTCCTGCTCGACGAGATCGACAAGATGGGCGCGGACTTCCGCGGCGACCCGTCCTCGGCCCTGCTCGAGGTGCTGGACCCGGCGCAGAACCATACCTTCAGCGACCACTACGTCGAAGTCGACTTCGACCTGTCGGACGTGATGTTCGTGGCGACCTCGAACTCCTTCAACATCCCGCCGGCGCTGCTGGACCGGATGGAAGTGATCCGCCTGTCGGGTTACACCGAGGACGAGAAGACCAGCATCGCGCAGCGCTACCTGCTGCCGAAGCAGATCAAGAACAACGGCCTGAAGGAAGGCGAGATCAAGGTCGAGGAATCGGCGATCCGCGACATCATCCGCTACTACACCCGGGAAGCCGGCGTGCGTTCGCTCGAGCGTGAGATCTCGAAGATCTGCCGCAAGGTCGTCAAGATGCTGCTGCTGACCAAGTCCGAAAAGCGCATCCTGGTGAACGGCAAGAACCTCGACAAGTTCCTGGGCGTGCGCCGCTACGACTTCGGCGTGGCCGAGAAGGAAAACCAGATCGGCCAGGTGGTCGGCCTGGCCTGGACCGAGGTGGGCGGCGACCTGCTGACCATCGAAGCCGTGAACGTGCCGGGCAAGGGCGCGATCATCCGCACCGGTACCCTGGGCGACGTGATGAAGGAATCGATCGAGGCGGCCCGCACCGTGGTCCGTTCGCGTGCGCAGCGCTTCGGCATCAAGGCCGAGGCCTTCGAGAAGACCGACATCCACATCCACGTACCGGAAGGCGCGACGCCGAAGGATGGCCCGTCGGCCGGTATCGGCATGACGACGGCGCTGGTCTCGGCCTTCACCGGCATCCCGGTGCGCGCCGACGTGGCGATGACCGGCGAGATCACGCTGCGCGGCGAAGTCCTGCCGATCGGCGGCCTGAAGGAAAAGCTGCTGGCGGCGCATCGCGGCGGCATCAAGACGGTCCTGATCCCCGAGCAGAACGTGAAGGACCTGGCCGAGATCCCGGACAACGTCAAGAACAAGCTCGAGATCGTGCCGGTGCGCTGGATCGAGAAGGTGCTCGAGATTGCGCTGGAGCGCCAGCCGGAAGCCCTGGCGGACGTGCCGGCAGCCGTGGCCGTGACCCCGGCGCCGGCTGCGGAAGGTTCAACCGAAGTGGTCAAGCACTGATCGCAGTACGTGATCGATAAGACGGGCGCTTCGGCGCCTGTTTTTTTTCGTGCCTGCCGCGCGCATGAAGTGACGTATGCATGCAACCGACACCGGCCTCCACGGATGTTGCTTGACAGACCAATGTTGCCCTTGTTTAATACGCGCTTGCACTTTTGCAGGAAGGCGCCGCGGCGTCCAACGTATAAACGAGGGTTAGAGTGAACAAGACAGAACTGATCGAAGAAATCGCGAAGTCCGCGGACATTACCAAGGCCTCGGCGACCCGTGCTCTCGACGCGATGATCGAAGCGGTAACCGAGTCCCTGAAGAAGAACGACAGCGTCACGCTGGTCGGCTTCGGCACCTTCACCGTGGGCGAGCGCGCCGCACGCACCGGCCGCGATCCGCGCACCAAGGAACCGATCAAGATTGCAGCTGCAAAGGTTCCGAAATTTAAGGCTGGTAAAGCGCTGAAAGATGCTGTAAACTAATGCCTTCTCTGCAGTGACACGCAGGGGGCACTAGCTGAAAAGCTAATGCGATGAAGTGTTTTTGTTGGAGCGGTAGTTCAGTTGGTTAGAATACCGGCCTGTCACGCCGGGGGTCGCGGGTTCGAGCCCCGTCCGCTCCGCCAACATCCACAACATTTAGTCTGGAGCGGTAGTTCAGTTGGTTAGAATACCGGCCTGTCACGCCGGGGGTCGCGGGTTCGAGCCCCGTCCGCTCCGCCAGAATTCAGTAAGGTCCGGAGTCTGCGAAGGCTCCGGAATACAAGAAGGGGCGAACGCGAGTTCGCCTTTTTTTTTAACTTGTGCTGTTAAAGCATTATCAACCTTGAATGGCTGACCATGTTTGATTTTGTCCGTAACAACAAGCGCGTGATGCAGGGCCTGCTGCTGGTCCTGATCGTGCCTTCGTTCGTGTTAGTCGGTGTCGAGAGCTACCAGGACCGCGGCGACGCGGCCACCGGCGTGGCCACTGTGGCCGGCCAGAAGGTCACCCAGCAGGAATGGGAAGAAGCCCAGCGCCGCCAGATCGACCAGGCGCGCCAGATGATGGGCCCGCAGTTCGACCAGAAGATGTTCGAGACGCCGGAAGCCAAGCAGGCGATCCTCAACAACCTGGTGGCCGAACGCGCCATCCGCGCCGAGATCGCACGCAGCAACATGAGCGTGGGCGACGCCGCCCTGGCCAAGAGCATTGCCGAGATCCAGGCCTTCCGCAAGCCGGACGGCAGCTTCGACATGGAGCAGTACAAGGCCGCCCTGGCGGCCCAGGGCATGACCCCGGCCATGTTCGACCAGCGCCTGCGCAGCGACCTGACCATGCAGCAGCTGTCTAACGCGATCCAGGCGACCGCCTTCGCACCGCGCTCGGTAAGCGCGCGCCTGTCGGACATCAGCGACCAGGAACGCGAAGTCCAGGAACTGCAGTTCCCGATCGCGCAATTCCTGCCGCAGGTGAAGGTCACCGACCAGATGGTCAAGGCCTACTACGACAAGAACGCCCAGCTGTTCACAATACCGGAGCAGGTAAAGGCCGAGTACGTCGTGTTCGATGCCGCCGCCGTCGAAAGCCAGGTGCAGGTGACGGACGCCGAAGTCACCGACTACTACAACAAGAATCTCAAGAGCTACACGACGCCGGAACAGCGTAGCGCGAGCCACATCCTGATCAACCTGGCGCGCGACGCCAAGCCGGCCGACCAGGCCGCCGCCAAGGCCAAGGCCGAAGCGGTGCTGGCGGAAGTGCGCAAGAACCCGGCGAACTTCGCCGAGATCGCCAAGGCACAGTCGCAGGACCAGGGTTCGGCCCAGGCCGGCGGCGACCTCGGCGTGGTCGAGAAGGGTGCCTTCGTCAAGCCGGTGGAAGACGCGATCTACGCGCTGAAGGAAGGCGAAGTCAGTGGCGTGGTGCAGTCGGAATTCGGCTACCACATCATCAAGCTCACTTCGCTCAAGGCCGCCGAGCAGAAGCCGCTGCTGGCCGTCAAGGATGACATCGTCGCCGACCTGAAGAAGCAGAAGATGTCAAAGCGCTATTCGGAAATGGCCGAGACCTTCACCAACATGGTGTACGAACAGTCGGAGAGCCTGAAGCCGGTGGCCGACAAGCTGGGCCTGAAGATCCAGACCGTCGACAACCTGACCCGCAAGCCGAACCCGCAACTGGGCCAGGCGCCGTACAACAACGAGAAGTTCCTGGCTGCGCTGTTCGGCACGGACGCCGTCAAGAACAAGCGCAACACCGAAGGCGTGGAAGTGGCGCCGGGCGTGCTGGTCTCGGGCCGCGTGCTCGAGTTCAAGCCGGCCACCAAGCGTGCGCTGGCCGACGTCGACGCCCAGATCCGCCAGCGCGTGACCCTGGAAGAAGCCGCCCGCCTGGCGCGCGCCGCCGGCGAGCAGAAGCTGGCCGCGGCCAAGGCCTCGGGCGATGCGAGCGGCTTCGGCGAGCCGAAGCTCGTGACCCGCACCAAGGAACCGACCATCAACACCACGGCTGCGGTCGCGGTGCTGAAGGCCGATGCGACCAAGCTGCCGGCCTACGTCGGCGTGGAGATCCCGGGCCAGGGCTATGGCGTGTACCGCATCAACAAGGTATCGCAGCCGGCTGCGCCGGACCTCAACCGCCGCAAGCAGGAAGCCCAGCAGATCTCGGGCGTGGTGGGCCAGTCGGAGCTGTTCAACTACGTCGAAGCACTGAAGACCAAGGCCAAAGCCAAGATCAACGTGCAGCCGTCCCAGCTCGGCGTCAAGACCGACGGCGAGTGATCGCCACGAAGTAGCAAGGCATGAAAAAGCCCGGCTGTGTGAGCAGCCGGGCTTTTTGCTTTACAAGGCGCCGAACGGCGTCTCAGGCAGCGTGCAGGCGGCGCGCCGCCGCGACGAAATCATGCTCGGCGATGTCGTTCAACTCGAGGCTCTCGGCCTTCGGAAACTGCGCGAAATTCCGGTCGATCGACCGCAGGTAGGCCGGATCGTAGTGCTCCACCAGCAGCTGGTCGACCAGCTCCGCCATGGCCCCGCTGTTGGCCATGTCGTGCCAGGCCTTGATCTTTTCGTTCCCGTGCAGCTGCGCCAGGTGGGCCAGCTGGCCGGTCAGGGCGTCGGGGTTCTTGCAGAAGTGCGCGTAGTCTTCCATCAGCAGCCGCACCCGGTTCTCGCGCGACAGCGACAGCGAGATGCAGCGCGAGGCGCGCATGCGTTCCATCACCGCGTCCGGCACGCGCAGGTTGCCGACCTTCTTGCTCTCGGATTCGACGAACACCGGCTTGGATGGATCGAAGCGGCGCAGCTTGTCCCAGATCTGGCTTTCGAACATTTTTTGGGTCGGCTGGGGTTCGTCCGGCAGGTGACCGAGCACCGAGCCGCGGTGGGCCGCCAGGCGTTCCAGGTCGAGTACCTGGGCGCCCAGGCGGTCGAGGGTTTCCAGCAGCCGGCTCTTGCCGCTGCCGGTGGTGCCGCACACCACGCGGAAATCGAGTTCCGGCGGATTCTCCAGCGCCGTGGCCACGTGCGCGCGGAAGGCCTTGTAGCCGCCGTCGAGCTGCACCACCGGCCAGCCGACCTTGGCCAGGATGTGGGCCAGCGAGCCGCTGCGGTTGCCGCCGCGCCAGCAGTAGACCAGCGGTTTCCAGTCGCGCGGCTTGTCGGCCCACAGGGTCTCGATGTGGCGCGCGATGTTGGCCGCCACCAGCGGCGCACCGAGCTTCTTCGCCTCGAAGGCGCCGACCTGCTTGTACAGGGTCCCGACGCGGATGCGCTGCGCGTCGTCAAGCACCGGGGCGTTGACCGCGCCGGGAATCCGGTCGAGCGCGTATTCCGACTCGCTGCGCGCGTCGATGATGGTATCGAAGGTATCGAGTTCGGGGAGAATGTCGGCGAAGCTCAGGACGGCAGGGTATTTCATTATTCTTTCACGAGCGGCGCGAATTGCGGCCAGATGTTGTTCAGGATGATGGGGTGGGCGGCGGCGGTCGGGTGCAGGCGGTCCTGCTGGAACAGCGCCGGCTTGTCGGCCACGCCTTCCAGCATGAAGGGCACCAGCGGCGACCTGGTTTCGCTGGACAGCTTCTTGAACATGTTGAAGAAGCTCTCGGTGTAGGCGCGCCCGTAGTTCGGCGGCATGCGCATCCCCACCAGCACCACCTTCGCCTTCTTCTGCTGCGCCATGCTCACCATCGCGCGCAGGTTGCTTTCGGCCGAGGCCACCGGCAGGCCGCGCAGGCCGTCGTTGGCGCCCAATTCGAGCACCACGATGTCGGGCCGGTGCTGGTCGAGCAGGGCCGGCAGGCGGGTGCGGCCGCCGATCGTGGTCTCGCCGCTGATGCTGGCGTTGACCACCCTGGCCGGGATCTTCTCGGCCTTGAGCTTCCGTTCCAGCAGCGCCACCCAGCCGGCGCCGCGCGTGATGCCGTATTCGGCCGACAGGCTGTCGCCCACCACGAGGACGGTTTTTGGTGCAGAATAAGCGCTTGCCGATGCTGCCAGGGTCAGGCAGGCAGCAACAGCCAACTTTTTAAGACTTTCTAACATCATTCGCATGCGTGATCACCCCGAGGCGTACAAGAACGGTCCGGCCAATGAAACAGTCAGGACGCCGGCGATTGCCGTCAGCGGCCTGTCGAAGCGGGTGGCGGACGCCAGCGGCGAGCTCACCATCCTGCAAAACATCGATTTTACCGTGCAACCGGCCGAGACGCTCGCGCTCGTCGGGGCTTCCGGTTCGGGCAAGTCGACCCTGCTGGGCCTGCTTGCCGGCCTGGACACGCCTTCCGAAGGCAAGGTATTGCTCGACGGTACCGACATCTTCGCCCTCGACGAAGACGGACGCGCGGCTTTCCGCAAGGCCAAGCTGGGCTTCGTGTTCCAGTCCTTCCAGCTGCTGGCCCACCTGAACGCCGTGGAGAACGTAATGCTGCCGCTGGAGTTGCGCGGCGACGCCGACGCCCGCGCCAAGGCCGAGGCGATGCTGGGCCGCGTGGGCCTGGCCAGCCGCCTGCGGCATTATCCCAAGTACCTGTCGGGCGGCGAGCAGCAGCGCGTGGCCCTGGCGCGCGCCTTCGTCACCGAGCCGCCGCTGCTGTTCGCGGATGAGCCGACCGGCAGCCTCGACGCCGCCACCGGCGAATCGATCATCCAGCTGATGTTCGAACTGAACCGCGAACGCGGCTCGACCCTGGTGCTGGTCACGCACGACCCGGCAATGGCGGCCAGATGCGGCCGCACCATCACCATCGCCGCCGGGCGCCTGGCTTAAGCCTGCGGGGACGCTTCCCGTACGAGCACGTTCAGCACGTCCCGCGCTGCGGCAGGCAGTTCCCCCGCCGTCATCCCGATCGGCCCGACGCCCTGCGCGACCAGCAGGTCGGCTGCGGCGCCGTGGATCCATGCGCTGCCCAGCGCCGCTTCCCATGCCGGCCAGCCCTGGGCCAGCAAGGCCCCGCAGATCCCCGCCAGCACGTCGCCGCTGCCGGCCGTCGCCAGGCCGGCGTTGCCGGTCGGGTTGATGAGGATGGCCCCGTCGGGGCGCGCGATCACCGACCCCGAGCCTTTCAGGATGACCGTCGCATTGCTGCGCAGGGCCATCTCGCGCGCGGCCTCCAAGCGGTCGGCCTGGATCTGCGCCGCCGTCATGCCGAGCAGGCGGGCAGCTTCCAGCGGATGCGGCGTGAGGACCGCCGGGCCGCTGCGCTGCGCCAGCCGTTCCAGCAGGTCGGGACTGGCGCCGATCAGGGTGAGGGCGTCGGCGTCGATCACCAGCGGACTGTCGCTGTCGAGCGCCTTCGCCAGCAGGCGCATGGCCGCGGCCGAGCCGCCCATGCCGGGACCGATCACCAGGGTGCGCCCGTCGAACGCGAAGCCCTCGGCAGCACGGAACATGATCTCGGGCTGGACGCTGTCGTAGCCGGGGCCGGGGTCGAGCATCGCCACGAAAGTCCGTCCAGCCCCCGCATACAGGGCGCCGCGCGCGGCCAGCACCGGCGCGCCGGCCATGCCGTGGGCGCCGCCGATCACCGCCACGTCGCCGAAACTGCCCTTGTGCGTATTGTGCCGGCGCGCAGCCAGGCGGTGCGCGAAGGCTTCCGCCGAGCTGAGGCGGGCGGCGGGGGCGGGCAGGTGTTCGGGTCCGACACCCAGCATCTCGACCCGCACCTGACCGGCGTGGTCGCGCCCGTCGGCCGTGTGCAAGCCAGGTTTGTCGCCCAGGAAGCTGATGGTATGCGTGGCCCGCACCGCGATGCCGTCCGGCCCGATTACGGCGCCGGTGTCGGCATCCAGGCCGCTCGGCACGTCCAGCGCCAGGGTCGGGCAGCGCAGGGCGCCGAGCGAGGCGACCAGCTCGCGGTACTCGCCCTCGAGCGGGCGCGCCAGGCCGATGCCGAACAGGCCGTCGACCACCAGGCCCCATTGCCCGTCGGGCGGCAGCATGTCGATGAAGCCGACCGTGCCGGCGCGCGCCCGTTCGTGGGCGCTCGCGGCCTCGCCCGAGGTCTCGCGCTGTCCGGGCAAGTGCATCACGGTCGCATCGACGCCGGCATCGGCCAGGATGGCCGCCATTTCCAGTGCGTCGCCGCCGTTGTTGCCGGGCCCGGCGAGCAGCAGGACTGGAAGATTGCGCCGGTCGCCCAGCAGTTCGAGCGCGAACTTCGCGGCGGCTTCGCCGGCGCGCCGCATCAGGGCGCCGGGCGCCAGGTTCGCATAGGCGGCAGCTTCGATCTCGCGCAGCTGCGCGACGGTGTACAGGGGATTGTCCATGGCCGCATTGTCATGCATTTTCGCCAAAACGGCCGCGCGGCCGGACTACAATAGACGTTTTGATTGACCCGTCGGGAGTAAACACATGGACTGGCAGTTCTGGATCGATCGTGGCGGCACCTTCACCGACATCGTGGCGCGCAGGCCCGACGGGCAGCTGGTCACGCACAAGCTGCTGTCCGAGAATCCCGAGCACTACCGCGACGCGGCGGTGGCCGGCATCCGCCACCTGCTCGGCCTGGCCGGCGGCGAGCCGGTCCCAGTGGCGCAGGTGGAAGCCGTCAAGATGGGCACGACGGTCGCCACCAATGCGCTGCTGGAACGCAAGGGCGAAGCCACCGTGCTGGCGATCACCCGGGGCTTCCGCGACGCGCTGCGCATCGCCTACCAGAACCGTCCGCGCCTGTTCGACCGCCACATCGTGCTGCCCGAACTGCTGTACCGCGCGGTCATCGAGATCGACGAGCGTATGGGCGCGCACGGCGAGGTGGTCGTGCCGCTGGACGAAGCCGCAACGCGCAGCGCACTCCAGGGCGCATATGACCAGGGCCTGCGCTCGCTCGCCATCGTCTTCATGCACGGCTACCGCTATACGGCCCACGAAGCGGCCACCGCCCGCATCGCGCGCGAGATCGGGTATACCCAGGTGTCGGTGTCGCACGAAGTCAGCCCCCTGATGAAGCTGGTGGCGCGCGGCGACACCACCGTGGTCGACGCCTACCTGTCGCCCATCCTGCGCCGCTACGTCGACCAGGTGGCGGGCGAGCTGCCGGGCGTGAACCTGCAGTTCATGCAGAGCAGCGGCGGGCTGACCGACGCGCGGGCCTTTCAGGGCAAGGACAGCATCCTGTCCGGACCGGCGGGCGGCATCGTCGGCATGGTGCGCGCCAGCCAGCTGGCCGGCTTCGAGCGCGTGATCGGCTTCGACATGGGCGGCACCTCGACCGACGTCTCGCATTTCTCGGGCGAGTTCGAGCGGTTGTTCGAGACCCAGGTGGCCGGCGTGCGCATGCGCGCGCCGATGATGAGCATCCACACCGTGGCGGCCGGCGGCGGCTCGATCCTGCACTTCGACGGCACCCGCTACCGCGTCGGCCCCGACAGCGCCGGCGCCAATCCCGGCCCGGCCAGCTACCGGCGCGGCGGCCCGCTGGCGGTCACGGACTGCAACGTCATGCTCGGCAAGATCCAGCCCCGGCACTTCCCGCGCCTGTTCGGCAGCAGCGGCGACCAGCCGCTCGACCTGGACGCCGTGCACGCCGGCTTCGCCGCGATGGCAGACCGGATCGGCGCGGCCACCGGCAGCCGGCCGGCGCCCGAGGAGGTGGCCGAAGGCTTCATCCAGATCGCGGTCGGCAACATGGCGAATGCGATCAAGCAGATCTCGGTGCAGCGCGGCCATGACGTCACCGATTACGCACTGACCAGCTTCGGCGGCGCCGGCGGCCAGCACGCCTGCCAGGTGGCCGATGCGCTCGGGATGAAGACGGTGTTCATCCATTCGCTGGCCGGCGTGCTGTCGGCCTATGGCATGGGCCTGGCCGACCAGACCGCGATGCGCGAACAGGCCGTCGAGCTGCGGCTGCCGGAGGCTGGCCGTGACGCGCTGGCTGTGCGCCTCGCCGCACTAGGCGCGAACGCACGCGGGCAGTTGCTGGGGCAGGGCGTTGCGCCGGACCGGATCGAACTGGTCGAGCGCGTGCACCTGCGCTATGAAGGCACGGACTCGGCCATCGTCGTGCCTTTCGGCGAGGTCGAGGCCATGCAGGCCGCGTTCGAGGCGGCCTACAAGCGCCGCTACTCCTTCCTGATGCCGAGCCACGCCCTGGTGGTCGAGGCGGTGTCGGTGGAAGCCATCGGGCGCTCGGATGCGCCCGTCGAGGCGGCGGCCCAGGGCGGCTCGGGCGGCGCGCAGCCGGCGCCGGACGAACGGGTGCGCATGTTCAGCGGGGGCGCCTGGGTCGACACCGGCGTGTTCCTGCGCGATGCGGTCAAGCCGGGCGACATTGTGCGCGGGCCGGCCATCATCGCCGAAGCGAATGCGACCACGGTGGTGGAGCCGGGCTGGCAGGCCGAGGTCACGCCGCACAACCACCTGGTGCTGCGGCGCGTGGAGGCCTTGCCCGAGCGGCGCGCGATCGGCACCACGGCCGATCCGGTCATGCTCGAGATCTTCAACAACCTGTTCATGTCGATCGCCGAGCAGATGGGCCTGCGCCTGCAGAACACGGCCTATTCGGTGAACATCAAGGAGCGCCTCGACTTCAGCTGTGCGATCTTCGATGCCGACGGCAACCTGGTGGCGAACGCGCCCCACATGCCGGTGCACCTCGGCTCGATGGGCGAGAGCATCAAGACCGTGATGCGCAAGAACGCCGGCCGCATGAAGGCCGGCGACGTCTACGTGCTGAACGACCCCTACAACGGCGGCACCCACCTGCCCGACGTGACCGTGATCTCACCGGTGTTCGACGAAGCGGGCGTCGACACCGGGGAGCCGGACCTCCTGTTCTACGTCGGCTCGCGCGGCCACCATGCGGACATCGGCGGCACCACCCCGGGTTCGATGCCGCCGGATTCGGAGCACATCGAGCAGGAGGGCGTCCTGATCGACAACTTCAAGCTGGTGGACGGCGCCGACGGCGTGCTGCGTGAGGCCGAGGCCCGCGAGCTGCTCACGGAGGCGCGCTACCCGGCGCGCAACCCGGACCAGAACATGGCCGACCTGCGCGCCCAGGTGGCGGCCAACCAGAAGGGTGTCGAGGAACTGCACAAGATGGTGGCGCACTTCGGCCTGGACGTGGTGCGCGCCTACATGGGCCACGTGCAGGACAACGCCGAGGAAGCGGTGCGGCGCGTGATCTCGGCACTGAAGGATGGCCGCTACAGCTATGCGCTCGACAACGGCGCGCGCATCGAGGTGGCGATCCGGGTCGACCGGGACGGCCGCAACGCGGAGATCGATTTCACCGGCACCTCCAGCCAGCTGCCGAACAACTTCAACGCGCCGTCCGCGGTCTGCATGGCGGCGGTGCTGTACGTGTTCCGCACCCTGGTGGACGACGAGATTCCGCTGAATGCCGGCTGCCTCAAGCCGTTGAAGGCGATCATCCCGCCAAGCTCGATGCTCAACCCGCACTATCCGGCCTCGGTTGTGTCGGGCAACGTCGAGACCTCGACCTGCATCACCAACGCGCTGTACGGCGCGCTGGGCGTGATGGCGGCGGCGCAGGGCACGATGAACAACTTCACCTTCGGGAACGCGCGCTACCAGTACTACGAGACGATTTCCGGCGGCTCGGGCGCGGGCCCGGGCTTTGACGGGACCGACGTGGTGCAGACCAATATGACCAACTCACGCCTGACCGATCCGGAGATCCTGGAGTTCCGCTTCCCGGTGCGGCTGGAGAGCTACGAGATCCGCCACGGGACGGGCGGGGCGGGGCGCTGGCACGGCGGCAACGGCGGGGTGCGCAAGGTCCGCTTCCTGGAGCCGATGACGGCGGCGATCCTGTCGAACAACCGCGTCCATGCGCCCTTCGGCATGGCGGGTGGCGAGCCGGGCGAGCGTGGGCGGAATACGGTGCTGCGCGCGGATGGGACGGTCGAGACTCTGGGCCATATCGGCAAGGTGGGGATGGAGCCGGGCGATCTGTTCGTCATCGAGACGCCCGGGGGAGGCGGCTACGGCGCGACTGGTCCTTAAACGAAGCGAAGCCGGACCGGCCCCGTCCCATCGACACGTCGTGCAAGTCCCTGGTCGACGAAGATCGCAGCAAGTGCCGGGTTAGTTGAAGTCTGCTTTGGGTCGGATCCGGTCCTTCGTGATAGCCTGCGATTTTTCGGGCTCGGTGACCTACTATGCTGAGATCGAGGGCCGAGATCGGCCAAGAGCGGACCCTGGTACTGCGGACGATTTTGACCGCACGCTACTTATCGTGAAAAGCAATCAACCCGTGCGACATGTTCAGTTACAAGAACAAGCGTCTGGAACCTATGATCGATCAAGCGAAAGCATCGCAACTTGCAGCAGAAGCTTTTGACCACTGGCAAGCTGGCCGGCATGAGCAATCTCGGCTGCTGTACGAAGAAGCCATTCCTTTAGCTGACCCACAACATTACAGGCTAGCGCAGTACTACGGTGAGTACGCGTGTGTACTTAACCAACTTGGGTGGCGTGATCAGGCGACCAACCAGCTGGAAAAATCTTTGAAGACTGAAATCGCACAGGGCCAGCCAGAAGGATCCCCGGCGATCATCGTTGCGCGTTACTTTCTCGCAGACCAGCTACTTCGACTTGGCGAAAGTGAACGTGCGCTTGAAACTTTGTCCCCCTCACTCAGCCATGCGCCAGGCAATTGGCTTACACGACTAGAAGAGGCTCACGTGCTTTACGCGCTGGACAGAAAGGTGGAAGCCAAGGCCGCTGCTGAACTAGCTGTCCAATACGCGCCTACTGCAGAGAAGGCTGAACAACTGAAGAAGAACCTTGAGGAAGTTCTTTGCATTCGCGGTACACAGCCTTAATTCTGGGGGGACGACAACCCGTAAACTCAACGTTTCATTGTCTGCAGTATTCATCGTTGCACGTCGTGTGAGGTCCGCTTTAGGTCGAAAACTGCCCCCCTGATCGACCGAGATCGCTTGGTAGAGAATCAGCGATCAGAGTGGCGCCTCCACACTCGCATACTTTTCCCGCAAGGATTTGCAGTCATTGGGCAGTTGGGTACCGTTAAGTTTGCCCAAGATTCCTTCATGCATTTGCACCAGGTTAGCGGCGAAACAAGCGCGCTCTGGAGTATCGGACACCGCTAGCAGCTTGTTGCTGTCAATTTTACCTGTCAAGTAATCGACTGCCGGCCTCGGCCAGTCGGTCCAGCCTTCGAGGCGCGCCTGGAGTTGGCTGCCGGCTTGCGCGTCACCGGCACGGAGCTGCGCCAGGTACAGCCATAAAGCGCCATTCCGTCCAGTGTGTCCTTCGCCGAGTGTCGTGCGCAGGTGTGCAATCGCCTGCTCGGACTTTCCTTGTACCAATAGCTGCACGCCCAGCGACAGGTTTGCCTCGCGCTGGCCCAGCGCTGCGGCGCGTTCCAGGTAGCGGGCCGCAGCCGTCTCATCACGCGTCCTGCTGCGCTCGGAAGTTGCCATGGTTGCCATCGTGTACCAGGCGTCAGCGTTACCAAGCTCGGCTTCCTGGCGCATCCAGGGCCTGACGTCGCGCCGCGCATCGAACGGTTCTCCGCCGAGGTAGGAAATGTAGAGCTTGCCTTGGCTCATGGCGAACAGCACGCGGTGTGCGCGCAAGAAGTCGGCGCCCAGGAGTACATCGACGCTCAATTGGGCGTCGATCACGTCGAACTCGGGGTTGTGGACTGTGGCGTCGCCTACCTTGAACGTATCGGCCTTGACAGTCCAGTTGGCCACCGATCGGCGTCCGACGCCGTGTGAATTGGCCACGCGCTTGGCATGTGGGCCATTGAGATCGATGCCGGCGCGGTACGCCGCGCTCTTGGTGATGGTCGTCACCGATGCGCCACTGTCGATCATGGCGGTAAGACGGGTACCGTTGAGGTGCACCGAAAAATGCGGGTTTGGCGTCAGCTCGTCATGGGGGAGGAAGGGAATCACGCTCGCGTTCCGGTCCCAGTAGGCGAGCCAGGTGCTGCCGCATTGTTGCGGACGGAAAAACCGCAGCTCCTTGGTGGCAAGCGAGAATTCAAGGTCGCTCTGCAGCAGGAAGGCGGCGCCGGCGATCGCGTCGAACGGTGGCGTGAATGAGGTCTCGCCAATCACCGCTAACTGCACGTTCCTGGCGCGTACCGGACCGACGGCAAACTCGGCCACCTTGGCATCGTACAGCCGCGACTTCCCCGCGATACCCTGGACGTATTCTCCGGTCGCACGTAAACTGAGGCCGTGGCCTTGGATACCGGTGCGAGTAAGGTAGGTACGCCCGGATCCGGTATCGGGCAACATCGTCGCTCTCTTGCCATTGATCTCGCCGGTCATCATCAAGCCTAAACCTGCACCGGCGTAATATAGCGGGACTTGGGCTATCTGCAGAAACTGGCACGATGTTTGGGCTGGCGCAGCATGCAAGGGCGCGGCAATCAGGCAGACAAATAGCGCTCCAACATAAAAGCGTAGTGTTGTGGTAACAAAATTCATGGGCTCATTCTACGTGCAAAGGAATCCAACAGAAAGACGAGCTCGGAGGCAGTGCGAGCGACACATGCGGGAAAACGACAACTCCAGGAGCTGATATCGAGACTATCAGATTGAACGCTTAGGGCCGAGAGCTGTCGTAAACTGAGCGCGGCTATCGGCCAGAAGCGGTCCTTCGAAAAAAGCGTGGATCGATGGAAGCAAATCCCGGACGTATCTTGCGGCAGTCGTGTGCAAGCGCCCTGATGAGGCCCTCGTTGCTCATTCGCCACGAACTCGCAATGTTATGTTCTAGACATTATTGCGATCATATATCCTGCTTACCGTGCTTCGCGTGTGGTCGAAGCGCCTACTCAACGAGGGAAAAGATGATCAAAGCAATCACGAATGCTATCCTGGCGGCGGCACTTCTGTTCGCATCCGTTACGTGCGCGGCGCAAGCTTACCTGGGCGTCAACATCGGCCGTGCCGATCTGGATGCCAGCGTTGACCTGGGCCTGGCGCCGAACAGCGTCTCCCGGGCCTCCGCTACCGACGATGCCTACAAGCTCTACGGCGGCTACAAGCTGACTCCGAACTTTGGTGTCGAGGCTGGCTATGTGGTGCATGGCGAAGTGAAGTTGCCCCTGTCCGGTTTGATCCGCAATCTGGAACCGCGGTCCGGCTATGTGGCGGCCACCGGCGAGTTTCCGTTGGCGCAGAACTTTGCGTTGTTAGGTAAAGTAGGCGTGGCCAATAGCCGCAGGGCTGGCGACAACAAGACGGGCACCATGTTCGGCGCCGGCGTGTCGTATGCGTTCACGCCGGCAGTCTCGGCCGTGCTCGAGTACGAACACTTCCGCAAATTGGGTGATCCGTACGAGGTCAAGTCAAAGCTGATCTCGGCCGGTGTGCGTTTCGGTTTTTAAACGAAGCGCCAGAACCCGCCCTGCCTGCCAGCATCGCGCCGGCAGGCCGGTTCCATCCAGTTTGGGCGCGAAAGCGCGTGAGCCCGGCGCACTCTTCGCATGCAATATTCCTGCTCAGTTAGCTCTTCAGATGGCCGACCGCGAAGGAGGCGAGCACTCGGGCCGAGACCCAACCGGTCGCGGCAAACTCGGAGGCAAACATCATCTGCTGGTGGATGAGCGTGGGCTTCCGCTAGTAGCTCAGATCTCAGGCGCGCAAGTACACGACTCGCGTTTCCTCATCTCGCCGGTAGAGTCCGTCCCGGCAGTGAAAGGATTAGCAGGCCGCCCTAAAACGCCCAGGTAAGCTGCATGCCGATCGAGCGTATGCTTCGAGAGCCCATCGGGCTTGGCTGCGCCATCGGGGCATTGCAGCTCGAATCGCGCGCTATGGCGTAGAGCCGCGCGAACGGCTCGGCCGATGGCGGTGGGTCGTCGAGCGCACCTTGGATTGGCTACACCGCTTTCGCAAACTGCGCATACGACATGAGCGACGAGCAGACATCCACCAGGCGTTCCTTTCACTTGCCTGCTTGCTCATCTGTTGGCGGTATGTCGAATGGTTTTGTTAGGCGCTCTAAGTCGAGATACCGTACTTGCGCTTGGCCTGCTGGAATTCCTCGGTGAGTGCCGCGAGGCGCGGATGGCCGGCATCCAAGGCCCGCAGCCGCTCGATCTGCTCGGCCGCCACTTCGCTCAGCGCGTGGTCCCATCCCAGTTCGTTCACCTGGCGCAGGATGCCGCCGGCCACCGCGACCATGACCTGTTGGTTCCCCGGCGCCATGTGCAGCGCCTCGAGCAGGGTCTGCACCGCGCCGCGCACGTCGCCCATGTTGCGCTTCTCGTCGGCCACCCCCAGCAGGATCTGGGCCTGCGCGCGCAGCTGCTCGCCCATGCCATCGGCCAGGTCGGGCCGGCCGGCGCGCACGAACACGCCAATTGCCTGGTCCACCGTCACCGCGCCCGCCGCGTCGTGCATGACGTTCATCATGACGCTCGAGGCCTGCTCGTCGAGCTGGTGTTCCAGGCAGGCTTGCGCCAGGCCGATCTTCAGGTTGGGCGACAGGCCGCTGCTGGTGCGCGCCGCGCTCACCGCGTTCGAGAGCTCGGCCACGGCCGCGCTGGCATTGCCCATCTTTTCCAGCAGCAGGGCGTTCGAATAGGCCTTGCAGGCATCGACGTTGGCGTTGCCGCGCATCGAACGTTCCAGGTCGCGGATCACGCCGCCGGCGCCCGCGACGTCGCCGCGCGTGACCATCGCCTTGACCAGGTTGACGTGGTCTTCGGGATTGCGGAATTCCGAGTAGCGCGCCTTGTTCACGACCTGCTTGAACGATTTTTCGGCGGCTTCGGCGTCGCCGTTTTCCAGCGCGACCTCGCCCAGCTTGCGCAGGCGGCGCACCATGTGCGGCGAGATCGCCACCGCTTCTTCCAGCACCTTCTGCGCATCGGCGGTGGCGCCGAGCCGCTCGTGGCAACGGGCCAGCAGGTCATAGGCGGCCATCAGGCGCGGATTGGCCTGCACCAGCTGTTCCAGGGTGTCGCGCGCTTCTTCGACCTCGCCCTGCGCGAGCCTGGTGCGGGCCAGGCCGAGCCCGGCCCAGCCCAGCGGGCGCTCGGCCAGCACGTCGCGGTAGATCGCGCCGGCCTCCAGGTGTTCGCCGACCGAGACGTGCAGCTCGGCCTTCAGGCGCAGGAAGTCGAGGGCATAGCGCGGGTTGGCGAGGGCCGCGGTGGCGCAGGCGCGGATCGCCTCGACCGGCTTGCCCTGAGCCGCCAGCTGCCAGACCGGGAGCAGGGCGGTGCGGCGCTCCAGCGCGCGTTTGATGCGGGTGCTCAGCATCTCGACCGTGAAAGGCTTGAGCACGTAGTCGGTCGGGGTCAGCTCGGCCGCGCTGACGACCTTGTCGTACACGCCCTCCGAGGTGAGCATGATGAAGATGGTCGAGGCGGTGATCAGGCGGTGGTGGCGCAGGTCTTCCAGCAGCTGCTGGCCGTCCTGGCCGTCGCCGCCCGCGCCGCCCAGGTCGTACTCGCAGAGGATGACGTCGTAGCTGCGCTTGGCGAGCTGCTTGATCGCGGTGCTGGCGTTGACCGCCGATTCGATCTTGGTGATGCCGGCCTGGTTCAGCATGTTCTGCAGGCTGCCGCGCATGCCCTGGTTGGGATCGACGATCAGTACCGTGAGGTTGGCGTTCTCTTGCATCTCGCTTCCGTCCTGTTCGGTGCCTGCGCACCTGTTGTAGTTATCTAGCCCCTACAATACCGATTAGTTCCTGCAGGATCAAGAAATGTCCGATCTACAAGGCCGGCACTGATAGGAATGCAACGCTGTATAATAGCGGGCTATCTTCCACCCTAGCAGCGACGCTGCATCAACCAACTTCTCAGCCATGTTGATTCTGCCGGGTTCCAATGCCCTGTCCGCCTTCCGTAGCCAACGCCTCCTGTCGCAACTCCAAGCCGTCGCACCATCGATCGCGGCAGTCCAGGCACGCTTCTTCCACTTCATCGACAGCAGCGCAGCGCTGAGCACTGACGATACCGAGCGCCTCACCGCCATGCTCACCTATGGCGAACCGGCGGCGCAAACTTTATACGAAGGCGTGACCGAAGAGTTCTTCGTGATCCCGCGCCTGGGCACGATCTCGCCGTGGGCCTCGAAGGCCACCGACATCGCGCACAACTGCGGCATGGCCCACGTGCACCGCATCGAGCGCGGCGTCGGCTATACCGTCGTGCTCAAGGGCGGCATCCTCGGCACCGGCTTCAAGGCGCCGAAGAAGCTGGGCGACCAGGAACTGCAGGCCGTCGCGGCACTGCTGCATGACCGCATGACCGAGACCGTGCTGCGCAACGCCGACGAGGCCCAGCGCCTGTTCGACGAACTCGCCGGCCGTCCGCTCGAGACCGTCGACGTGATCGGCCAGGGCCGGGAGGCACTGGTGCGCGCCAACACGGAACTGGGCCTGGCAATGTCGGTCGACGAGATCGACTACCTGCACGAAGCCTTCACCAAGGCCCGGCGCAACCCGACCGACGTCGAGCTGATGATGTTCGCACAGGCGAACAGCGAACACTGCCGCCACAAGATCTTTAACGCCGACTGGATCATCGACGGCGTCAAGCAGGACAAGTCGCTGTTCGGCATGATCAAGAACACCCACCAGCTGAACCCGCGCGGCACCGTGGTCGCCTACAGCGACAATTCCTCGATCATCGAGGGCGGCACCGTGACCCGCTTCTTCCCGCGCCAGGGCCAGGAATACGCGCCGTCGACGGAATTGGTGCACACCCTGATGAAGGTCGAGACCCACAACCACCCGACCGCGATTTCGCCCTTCCCGGGCGCCTCCACCGGCGCCGGCGGGGAGATCCGCGACGAGGGTGCGACCGGCCGCGGCGCCAAGCCGAAGGCCGGCCTGACCGGCTTCACGGTCTCGAACCTGCTGTTGCCGGATGCCCAGCGTCCGTGGGAAAACGCGAGCGACGTCACCGCCGGCCCGAATGGCCGCGTGGACGCCGTCTACGGCAAGCCGGAGCGCATCGCCTCGCCGCTGCAGATCATGATCGACGGCCCGATCGGGGGCGCCGCCTTCAGCAACGAATTTGGCCGTCCGGTGCTGGGCGGTTACTTCCGTACCTACGAGCAGAACGTCGGCGCGGCCGGCGCCGTTTTCGGCTACCACAAGCCGATCATGATCGCAGGCGGCATCGGCAGCATCTCGGCCGCGCACACCCACAAGGACGAGATCCCGGTCGGCAGCCTGCTGATCCAGCTGGGCGGCCCGGGCATGCGCATCGGCATGGGCGGCTCGGCCGCGTCCTCGATGGCCACCGGCACCAACACCGCCGACCTGGACTTCGACTCGGTCCAGCGCGGCAACCCGGAGATGGAGCGCCGCGCCCAGGAAGTCATCAACGGCTGCTGGCAGATGGGCGAGGACAACCCGATCATCTCGATCCACGACGTCGGCGCCGGCGGCCTGTCGAACGCCTTCCCGGAAATCGTCAACGACGCCAAGCGCGGCGCGCTGTTCGACCTGCGCAAGGTGCCGCTCGAAGAGTCCGGCATGGCGCCGAAGGAAATTTGGTCCAACGAGTCGCAAGAGCGATATGTGTTGGCGATTTCGCCAATGGACCTTGATAAATTTGCATCGCTGTGCGAGCGCGAGCGCTGCCCGTACGCGGTGGTCGGTACTGCGACCGAAGAGCGCCAGCTGCGCGTGATCGATCCGGAAGCCGGCGGTGAGGGAACTGCGAACCCGGTCGACATGCCGATGGACGTCCTGCTCGGCAAACCGCCCAAGATGCTGCGCGACGTCGAGCACGTGAACTACAGCTTCCCGGCCATCGACCTGACCGGCATCGAGCTGGTCGAAGCGGCGCGCCGCGTGCTGCTGCTGCCGACCGTAGGCGACAAGTCCTTCCTGATCACCATCGGCGACCGTACCGTGGGCGGCATGACCGTGCGCGACCAAATGGTCGGCCCGTGGCAGGTGCCGGTGGCCGACTGCGCCGTCACCGCCATGTCCTACGAGGGCTTCCTGGGCGAGGCGATGGCGATGGGCGAGCGCACCCCGCTGGCCGTGATCGACGCCGCCGCTTCCGGCCGCATGGCCGTGGGCGAGGCGATCACCAACATCGCTGCCGCCGCGATCGACCAGATCGGCGACATCAAGCTGTCGGCCAACTGGATGGCCGCCTGCGGCCAGCCGGGCCAGGACGCCGCGCTGTTCGACACCGTGAAGGCGGTCGGCATGGAGCTGTGCCCGGCGCTGGGCGTGTCCATCCCGGTCGGCAAGGATTCGCTGTCGATGCGCACCACCTGGAACGATGAGGGCGCGGATAAATCGGTGATCTCGCCGGTGTCCTTGATCGTGTCGAGCTTCGCACCGGTGACCGACGTGCGCCGTTCGCTGACCCCGCAGCTGCGCACCGACCTGGGCGACACCGCCCTGGTGCTGGTCGATCTCGGCCGCGGCAAGAACCGCCTCGGCGCTTCGGCGCTGGCGCAGGTGACCCAGCAGATCGGCGACAGCGTGCCGGACGTCGATGCGCCGCAAGACCTGAAAGCCTTCTTCGACGCCATCCAGCGCCTGAACAAGGAAGGCAAGCTGCTGGCCTACCACGACCGCTCGGACGGCGGCCTGTTCGCCACCCTGTGCGAAATGGCCTTCGCCGGCCGCGCCGGCGTGTCGGTCAACCTCGACATCCTCACCATGGAAGGCGAGCACGCTTCCGACTGGGGCGACGCCAAGAACTGGGCGACCCAGGTGGGCGAGCGCCGCAACGAGATGACCCTGCGCGCCCTGTTCAGCGAAGAGCTGGGCGCGGTGCTGCAGGTGCGTGCGGACGAGAAGCAGGCCGTGATGGCCGTGCTGCGCGAACTGGGCCTGGGCGCCTGCAGCCACATCATCGGCAAGCTGAACGACCGCGGCGTGATCGAATTCACCCGGGACGCGAAGGTCATCTACAGCGAAAAACGCAGCGCACTGCATCGGCTGTGGAGCGAGACCAGCTGGCGCATCGCGCGCCTGCGCGACAATCCGGTCTGCGCCGACCAGGAATACGACCGCCTCCTGGACGAGAGCGATCCGGGCATGTCCCCGGTGCTGAGCTTCGACCTGCGCGAGGACGTGGCCGCGCCCTTCATCGCGACGGGCGTGCGTCCGCGCGTGGCGATCCTGCGCGAGCAGGGCGTCAACTCGCACATCGAGACCGCCTGGACGATGCACCAGGCCGGCTTCGCCGCGATCGACGTGCACATGAGCGACCTGATCGCCGGCCGCGCCAAGCTGGACGACTTCCACGGCCTGATCGCGGTGGGCGGCTTCTCCTACGGCGACGTGCTGGGTGCGGGCGAGGGCTGGGCCAAGACCATCCTGTTCAACCCGCAGCTGGCTGACCAGTTCGCGAAGTTCTTCGCGCGCCTGGACACCTTCGGCATGGGCGTCTGCAACGGCTGCCAGATGCTGAGCAACCTGAAATCGATCATCCCGGGCGCCCATGCCTGGCCGAAGTTCACCCGCAACAAGTCGGAACAGTTCGAGGCGCGCTTCGGCATGGTCGAAGTGCTCGATTCGCCGTCGATCTTCTTCGCCGGCATGGCGGGCACCCAGGCGCCGATCGCGATCGCGCACGGCGAAGGCTTTGCCGACTTCTCGCTGACCGGCGATATCGACGCGGCGGTGAAAGCCATGCGCTACATCGACAACCGCGGCCAGGCCACCGAGACCTATCCGTTCAACCCGAACGGCTCGCCGGGCGGCCTGACCGCCGTCACCACCGAGGATGGCCGCTTCACCGCCATGATGCCGCACGGCGAACGCGTGTTCCGCACCGTGGTCCACTCCTGGGCGCCGGATGCATGGCCGGACGAGGCGCCATGGCTGCGCATGTTCCGTAACGCGCGCAAGTGGGTGGGTTAACCACCTGAGCTTTGGTAGGGTGGGCGGAGAATTGAACTGACCCCAAATAGTTGGACGTTAAGTCGTTAAGCGCCCATGGCCTGGGTCCTGTACTGCACGGGACTCAGGCCTTTTAGTTTGAGTTTGATGCGGTCATTATTGTAATACCT
>NZ_JCASIE010000027.1:0-49843 GCF_059685865.1 Telluria sp. ZB4P36 | reverse complement strand
GTAACCCATCGAGCCTTCAAGATATCGTTGCACGACAATTAGCTTGAAGGCAGGTGTGTACTTCCCCATGTGAAAAACCCCAGAAAGTTGATGTCCAACTTTCTGGGGTCAGTTCAATGCCGTCCACCCTACGATTCGGTATCCAGTCCGTCTGCACCCAGCATCAGCTGGGCCGCCTCGCTCGGCAGCGCTTCCACCGACTTCAGCTTGCGCGCCATCTGGCGGCTGCGCACTTCCGCGGTTTCGATGTTCTTGGCGGCCTTCTCCAGCGTGGCCTTGGTGGTGGCCAGCACGTCGCCGAACTTGGTGAACTCGGTCTTCACCGCGCCCAGCACCTGCCACACTTCGGACGAGCGCTTTTCCAGCGCCAGCGTGCGGAAGCCCATCTGCAGGCTGTTGAGCAGCGCGCTGAGGGTCGAGGGGCCGGCGATCGTCACGCGCAGCGCACGCTGCAGGTCGTCGGCCAGGCCGGGACGGCGCATCACTTCGGCATACAGGCCTTCGGTCGGCAGGAACAGGATCGCGAAGTCGGTGGTCTGCGGCGGCGACACGTATTTTTCGCAGATGGTCTTGGCCTCGACGCGCACCGCGCGTTCCAGCTCGGCGCCGGCGCGCGCCACGCCTTCGGCGTCGGCGAGGTCCGCCGCTTCCAGCAGGCGCTCGTACTGCTCCTTGGGGAACTTGGCGTCGATCGGCAGCCACAAGGGCGGGCCGCCGTCGACCACGCCGGGCAGCTTGATCGCGAATTCCACTCGGGCCCCGCTGCCGGCGATGGTCTCGACGTTCTTGGCATACTGGTCCACCGTCAGCACTTGCTCGAGCAGCATCTCGAGCTGCACTTCGCCCCAGGTGCCGCGGGTCTTGACGTTGGTGAGCACGCGCTTGAGGTCGCCCACGCCGATGGCCAGCTGCTGCATCTCGCCCAGGCCCTGGTGCACCTTTTCCAGGCGCTCGCTGACCTGTTTAAAGCTTTCCGTCAGACGCGTCTCCAGCGTCGCGTGCAGCTTTTCGTCGACGGTCTGGCGCATCTCTTCGAGGCGCTTGGCGTTATCGTTCTGCAGGTCGCGGATCTTGGTTTCCAGCGTGCCGCGCACTTCCAGCATGCGCTGGGCATTCGATTCAGTGAGGTTCGACAGCGTCAGCTGCAGGGTGTCGGCAAAGCGCTTGAGGGCGCGCGCCTGCTCCTCGCGCCCGCTGCTGGAATGCAGCTGCATCTGCTGGCGCATGCTGTCGAGCTGCTGGACGGTGGCGGCGTGATACTGGCCCATGTGCCCCGCCACTTCCTGGCGCGTGGCCTGGGCGGTGGATTGCAGCTCGCCGCGCAGCTCGCGCTCCAGGCGTTCGATGTGGCGGCCGTCGCCGTTGGAACGCGCCCGCGCGAGCAGCAATAGCTGCAGCGCGACGATCACGACAGCCGCCAGCAGAATCAGGAGTTCGATGATGCTCATGCGTGTCAGTCGGCCTTGTTCCGCATCCAGTCGGCAGTCTGGTAGAACGACTGCATCAGGCGCATGCGCAGCGCCTCGTCGTAGCCCAGGTCTTCCATCGCCCAGGCCATGGCGCGCAGCCACTGGTCGCGCTCCTTGGTGCCGATGGCGAACGGCAGGTGGCGCGCGCGCAGGCGCGGATGGCCGTAGCGCTCGACGAAGAGGTCGGGGCCGCCTGTCCAGCCGGACAGGAACATGAACAGCTTCTCGCGCGAGCTGTCGTTGGGTTGCGGGTGCATGGCATGGATGCCGGCGAACTCGGGCTCCAGCTGCATCAGGTCGTAGAAGCGGTCGACCAGTTCGCGCAGGCGCTCGGCGCCGCCCATCACTTCGTAGAGCGTTTGTGCTTCGGGGGTATGCGATTCAGACATGCCGCCATGATAGCGCGCCGGGGAAGCCGCTGGCCACCCCGGCATGGCTTTGTTGCAAACCGGCTCAGGCGTCGCGCAGGGTCTGCAGCGGCGGCTGGCGCAGCACGCTGCGCAGGCCCAGCCAGCCACCGATCAGCGCGCAGACCGCGCCGACCAGGACGCCGGCCAGCCACACCTGCGGCTCGAACTTCCACGGGAACTTGAAGACGTATTCGGCCAGCACCCAGCCCATCGCCGCCGCGCCGGTCGCCGCCAGCACGCCGGACAGGCCGCCCACCAGCACGAACTCGATCCGCTGCGCCGTCGCCAGCTGTCGTTTGGTGGCGCCGAGCGCGCGCAGCAGGCCCGCTTCGCGGGTGCGCTCCGACTGCGATCCCATCAGGGCCGCGTACAACACCAGCACGCCGGAAGCCAGCGTGAACATGAACAGGAACTCGACCGCGACCACCACCTGGTCGAGCACTTCCTGCAGCTGGCGGATGATGCCGGAGACGTCGATCACCGTCAGGTTCGGATAGGCGCGCGTCAATGCATTGGTCAGGTTCCCTGCGCTGCCCGGCAAATGGAAGGCCGTCATGTAGCTCTTCGGCGCATTCGCCATCGCCGCCGGGTTGATGATGACGAAGAAGTTGGCGCGCATCGAGCCCCATTCGAGCTTGCGCAGGCTGCTCACCTTCGCCTCCACCGGCAGGCCGGCCATGTCGAAGCGCATCACGTCGCCGAGCTTCAAGCCCAGGGTCGCGGCGAGCTTTTGCTCGACCGAGGCCTCGGCCACGCCCGGCGCATCCTTGTACCATTTGCCGGCAACGATCTCGTTGGTCTCGGGCAGGTCCGGCACCGTGGACAGGTTGAACTCGCGCTCGGCCAGCCGGCGCGCATCGCCATTCTGGTAGGTGTTGCGGGTCAGCTGCTTGCCGTTGACGTGGGTCAGGCGGCCGCGGATCATCGGGTACAGGAACACGTTCCGCACCCCGGCGCCGCGCAGCTGCTGCTCGACGCCCGGCGCCTGCTCCGGCTGGATGTTGATGATGAAGCGGTTCGGCGCATCCGGCGGCGTGGCCGTGCGCCAGGCTGCCATCAGGTCGCCGCGCACCACGGTGAGCAGCAGCAGCGCCATCAGGCCCAGCGACAGCGACACCACCTGCACCACGGTGGCGCCGGGACGGCGCTGCAGCGAGGTGATGGCGAAGCGCCAGCTCTGGTTCTTCGAGGCGCCGCGCAAGCGGCGCAGCAGGCGCAGGCCGAGCCAGGCGACCAGCGCGAACAGGGCCAGCCCGCCGAGGAAGCCGCCGGCCGTCATCAGGGCCAGTCTGGTGTCGCCGGCCTGCCACAGCAGCAGCGCCAGGAACACGCCGATGCCCAGGCCGTAGGTGGCCAGCGCCAGCGGCTGCGGGGCCGCGGCTTCGCGCCGGATCACGCGGTTGTGCGGCACGTTGCGCAGCTGGAGCACCGGCGGCAGCGCGAAGCCGACCAGCAGCAACATGCCGGTGGCGATGCCCTGCAGCGCCGGCAGCGGGGACACCGGCGGCAGGTCCGGCGGCAGCAGGTTGCCGATCATCTGGACGAGGATGAAATGGGCGCCGAAGCCGACCGCCACGCCCAGCAGGCTGCCCGCCAGGCCGACGATGGCGAATTCGATCAGGTACATGGCGCCGACCTGGTTCTGGGTCATGCCGAGGCAGCGCAGCATGGCGCAGGCGTCCAGGTGGCGCTGCATGAAGCGGCGCGCCGCCATCGCGACCGCGACCGCCGCCAGCATCGCCGACAGCAGGCCGACCAGGGACAGGAAGCTGTCGGCGCGGTCGAGCGTGGCGCGCATCTCGGGACGGCCGTTCTCGAGCGTCTCGATGCGCACCCCGCGCACGTTGCGCGCCGTGATGTCGGCGCGCAGCCATTTTTCATAGGCCGCCACGCCCGCCATGTCGTTGCGCGAGGGCGAGGCCACCTGCAGCCGGTAACTCACCCGTGAAAACGCATCCACCAGTCGCGTGGCCGCCAGGTCGCCCATCGACAGCATCACGCGCGGCGCAAAATTGGCGAAGGAGGCGCCCTTGTCCGGTTCGGTGGCGATCAGCTGCGCGATGCGGAACCCCTTGTCGCCGAGCTGGATGCTGCCGCCTACGCCGACCCGCAGCGCGGTCAAGAGGTTGGCATCCACCCACACGGTGCCGGGATCGGGAATGCCTTGCGTCTTCTGGCCGATGGCGCGGCCGGCGTCTTCCGGATTGGTCGTGATGCTGAGCTGGCCGCGCAGCGGATAGCCGCTGGAGACCGCCTTGACGGCCGACAGCTGGGCAGTCGAGGCTTCGCCCTCGCCCGCCTGCGCCATGCTCTGGAAGGTGGCGGTTTCCGCCACCAGCAGGCCGCGGCGGCGCGCTTCGTCGCGCCAGCGCGGCTGGATCGGATCGTCGGCATTCACCAGCAGGTCGGCGCCCAGCAGCTGGTGGGCGTCGCGGTTCAGGCCCGCGCGCATGCGGTCGATGAAGAAACCGACCGAGGACAGCGCCGACACGGCCACGATCAGGGCCACCAGCAGGAAACGCAGCTCGCCCGCGCGCCAGTCGCGCGCGGTCATGCGGAGGGACTGGAGGAACATCGGCATCCTTTATGCGGTAGCGGTGGCGGTGGCGAAGAACTCGTCGACCTCGGCCAGGAAACCGCGCTTGCGCTCCGGGTCGAGGAAGGAGGCGGCGAAGCTGTTGCGCGCGAGCTGGCGCGCATGGCCGGCGTCGAGTGGCAGCGCCTCGAAGGCGGCGATGAAGTTATCGTTCATGTAGCCGCCGAAATAGGCCGGATCGTCCGAATTGACGGTGGCAGCCAGCCCCTTGTCGAGCAGCTCGCGCAGGTTGTGGCTGCCCATCACGTCGAACACGCGCAGCTTGATGTTCGACAGCGGGCAGACCGTCAGCGCCATGCCTTCGCGCGCCAGGCGCGCGGTCAGCTCCGGGCTCTCGAGGGTGCGCACGCCGTGGTCGATGCGCTCGACCTTGAGCACGTCGAGCGCGCTTTCGATGTAGGCGGGAGGCCCCTCCTCGCCCGCGTGCGCCACCAGGCGCAGGCCGAGCTGGCGGGCGCGCTCGAACACGCGCGCGAATTTCTCGGGCGGGTGGCCGACCTCGGACGAGTCCAGGCCGACGCCGATGAACTTGTCGCGGTAAGGCAAGGCTTCATCCAGCGTGGCGAGCGCTTCTTCCTCGGACAGGTGGCGCAGGAAGCACATGATCAGGCTGGCGCTGATCGGGCCTTCCTGGCAGGCGCGCCAGATCCCGTTGACGACCGTCCCGAAGGGCACGCCGCGCGCGGTATGGGTCTGGGGGTCGAAGAAGATCTCGGCATGCCGGACATTGTCGGCATGGGCGCGCGCCAGGTAGGCGGCGGTCATGTCGTAGAAATCCTGCTCGGTCAGCAGCACGCTGGCACCCGCGTAGTAGATGTCGAGGAAGGATTGCAGGTCGGTGAAAGCGTAGGCCTCGCGCAACGCTTCGACCGAGGCGTAAGGCAGCGATACGGCATTTCTTTGCGCCAACGCAAAAATCAGCTCGGGCTCCAGCGAACCTTCGATATGGATGTGTAATTCTGCCTTGGGCATGTTCTGCAGGATGTTGCGCAGCTGGGAATGCAGCATGATGTTCTCCGGCGCTTGGCTGGTTCAGTAGCGGTTCGAGGTGATGTGGCCGACAAGTGTAACGCATGCCCGCAGCCCCCTCGCGCCATAGGCGAAAACGGGGGGTCGGCAGGGGCTTTGTATTGACCGTACGCGTGCGCCACAGCTTGAGCATATCGTGCAATATCGGCTCGCAAAGTTGATATTTAAGCAGCCTGAAGCGGTCCGGATCGAGCGCTCCGGAAACGTCCGAAAGGCCTTGCCGGCGCCTCTTTCCGAGCACTTCAGAATGGCCTCAGAAAACGTATTTCCTTATTCGATTCAAGCACTTGCATATGCAGTACACACGCACACGACACTGCTTTGACTTCGGGAACTAATAGGCACATAATAAATTTCACAAACGCAAATAAGACGCTCTCCAAACACGGGAGACCCGGACAACACCCGGGGTCACAACAAGAAAATCGCCAGCATTTCCGGCGCCGGCCACCCCGGTTCCGCATGCGGGGCGACCCACAAGGAGTACGCCAATAAAGTCCGGGGCCTGAGGCAGCCCTTTGCACAGTCGGCTGCCATGACGTGATCGTTGTTCGTACATTAAAGGACATTCGAAATGAGCATCTTTGACAACTACACCGCCCGCTACGAGCGTACCAAGGAAGAGGAATACTCCATGGCAGAGTACCTCCAACTGTGCAAGAAAGACCCCCTGACCTATGCCAGCGCGCCGGAACGCATGCTCGCCGCCATCGGCGAGCCGACCCTGGTCGACACCCGCCTTGACCCGCGCCTGTCACGCATCTTCGCCAACAAGGTGATCAAGGTCTATCCGGCCTTCCGCGAGTTCTACGGCATGGAAGAAGTGATCGAACAGGTCGTCTCCTATTTCCGCCACGCGGCCCAGGGCCTGGAAGAGCGCAAACAGATCCTCTACCTGCTGGGCCCGGTCGGCGGCGGCAAGTCCTCGATTGCCGAAAAACTCAAGAGCCTGATGGAACACGTGCCCTTCTACGCGATCAAGGGTTCGCCCGTGAACGAGTCGCCGCTGGGCCTGTTCAACGAAGAAGAAGACGGCACCATCCTCGAAGAAGACTACGGCATCCCACGCCGCTACCTGCGCGCCATCCCGAGTCCCTGGGCTGTCAAGCGCCTGCACGAGTTCGGCGGCGACATCAACAAGTTCCGCGTGGTCAAGCGCTACCCCTCGATCCTCAAGCAGATCGCCGTCTCCAAGACCGAGCCGGGCGACGAGAACAACCAGGACATTTCCTCGCTGGTCGGCAAGGTCGACATCCGCAAGCTCGAGGACTACGCCCAGGACGATCCGGACGCCTACAGTTATTCGGGCGGCCTGTGCCTGGCCAACCAGGGCCTGATGGAATTCGTCGAGATGTTCAAGGCGCCGATCAAGGTGCTGCACCCGCTGCTGACGGCCACCCAGGAAGGCAACTACAAGGGCACCGAGGGCTTCGGCGCGATTCCCTTCGAGGGCATCGTGCTGGCGCACTCCAACGAGTCCGAATGGAAGACCTTCCGCAACAACCGCAACAACGAAGCTTTCCTCGACCGTATCTACATCGTGAAGGTGCCCTACTGCCTGCGCGTGTCCGACGAGATCAAGATCTACGACAAGCTGCTGTACAACTCCTCGCTCGACAAGGCGCCCTGCGCGCCGGGCACGCTGCGCATGATGGCGCAGTTCGCGATCCTGTCGCGCCTGAAAGACCCGGAGAACTCGAGCATCTATTCCAAGATGCTGGTGTACGACGGCGAGAACCTGAAGGACACCGATCCCAAGGCCAAGTCGCTGCACGAGTACGTCGACTATGCCGGCGTGGACGAAGGCATGAACGGCCTGTCGACCCGCTTCGCCTTCAAGATCCTGTCCAAGGTCTTCAACTTCGACAATACCGAAGTGGCGGCCAACCCGGTGCACCTGCTCTACGTGCTCGAGCAGCAGATCGAACGCGAGCAGTTCCCGCCGGAGACCGAGCAGCGCTACCTCTCCTACATCAAGGAGCACCTGGCGCAGCGCTACGTCGATTTCATCGGCAAGGAAATCCAGACCGCCTATCTCGAAAGCTATTCGGAATACGGCCAGAACATCTTCGACCGCTACGTCACCTTCGCCGACTTCTGGATCCAGGACCAGGAATTCCGCGACCCGGACACCGGCGAGAGCTTCGACCGCGAGTCGCTGAACGCCGAGCTGGAAAAGATCGAGAAGCCGGCCGGCATCTCGAATCCCAAGGATTTCCGCAACGAGATCGTCAACTTCAGCCTGCGTGCGCGGGCCACCAATGCCGGCAAGAATCCGGCCTGGACCAGCTACGAGAAATTCCGTAGCGTGATCGAGAAGAAGATGTTCTCGAACACCGAGGAACTCCTGCCTGTGATTTCCTTCAATGCGAAAGCGAGCGCCGAGGATGCCAACAAGCATGCCGACTTCGTGGCCCGCATGGTCGAGAAGGGCTATACGCCGAAGCAGGTCCGCCTGTTGTGCGAATGGTACCTGCGCGTGAGGAAGTCCTCCTGACAAGGGCGCCGGCGCGCGCCGCGAAAAAAAGGCGTGCGCCGTACGCGCGATCGCGGTGCGTATTAAGATAGACGTATCGAGATCCCGCCAGTCGCCCGCAAAGTATCGGCGTCTCGAAGAGCCGTCACCACAGGAGGCCAGTTTGACTTATCTCATCGACCGTCGCTTGCAGGGCAAGAACAAGTCCGCGGTCAACCGCGAACGCTTCCTGCGCCGCTACAAGGCGCAAATCAAGGATGCGGTCGGGCGCGCGATCAAGGGCCGTTCGATCACCGATATCGAGAACGGCGAAAAAGTCACGATCCCCGTCAAGGACGTGAACGAACCCCATTTCGGCCATGCCCACGGCGGCGTGTGGGAAACCGTCAACCCGGGCAATACCGAATACCAGAAGGGCGATCAGTTCAACCGTCCGCGCAGCGGTGGCGGCGGCTCGGGGCGTGGACGCGCCGGCAACAGCGACCAGACCACCGAAGACGACTTCATCTTCGAGCTGTCGCGCGAAGAATTCATGAATTATTTCTTCGAGGATCTTGAGCTGCCGAACATGATCAAGACGCAGCTGAGCCAGACCATCGAATTCAAGAACCAGCGCGCCGGCTACAACGTGTCCGGCACGCCATCCAATATCCACGTGCTGCGCTCGCTGCGCGGCGCGCTGGGGCGCCGCATCGCCGTCGGCGGCCCCGCCAAGCGCCAGCTGAGAGAAGCCGAGGAAGCGTTGGAGGCCTTGCTCGACCGGGGCGCGCCTTCCGACGACGAGGAAGTGGTGGCGCTGAAGGAGCAGATCCACCACCTGCACATCCGCCTCAACGCGATTCCCTTCATCGATCCCTTCGACCTGCGCTATTCGAACCGGATCAAGGTGCCCAAGCCGAGCACTTCGGCCGTCATGTTCTGCATCATGGACGTGTCCGGCTCGATGGACGAAACGCGCAAGGATACCGCCAAGCGCTTCTTCATCCTGCTCTACCTGTTCCTGAAACGCGTCTACGAAAAGATCGAAGTCGTCTTCATCCGCCACCACACGGCCGCGGCCGAAGTGGACGAGAACGAATTCTTCCACTCGCGCGAATCGGGCGGCACTGTGGTGTCTTCGGCCCTGCACCTGCTGCAGAAGGTGCTCGCCGAACGCTACGGCAGCGCCGACTGGAACGCCTACGTGGCCCAGGCTTCGGACGGCGACAACTGGGACAACGACTCGGTGCTGTGCAAGCAGATCCTGAGCAATGCGATCATGCCGCGGGTCCAGTACTACACCTATGTCGAGATCACCGACGGCCCGCCGCAAAACCTGTGGGAACAGTATTGCGAGGTGGCCGACCACCACAAGAATTTCGCAATGCAGAAGATCGTCACCCCGGCCGATATCTACCCGGTCTTCCGCGAGCTGTTCAAGAAACAGCCGAAGTAAAAGGCTCAGCTAAAGATGGACGCCGCCATGCCAAGAGACCCCAACAACCCGCGCGCCCTGCCGGACCAGTCCGAATGGACCTTCGACCTGATCGAACAGGCGCACGACGAGATCAAGCGGGTGGCCAAGCGCTACGGCCTGGACACCTACCCGAACCAGCTCGAGATCATCACCGCCGAGCAGATGATGGATGCCTATACCTCCGTCGGCATGCCTGTGTCGTACAACCACTGGTCGTTCGGCAAGCACTTCCTGACGACGGAAAAGAGCTACAAGCGCGGCCAGATGGGCCTGGCCTACGAGATCGTCATCAACTCGAATCCCTGCATCGCCTACCTGATGGAAGAAAACAGCCTGACGATGCAGGCCCTGGTGATCGCGCATGCTGCCTACGGGCACAATTCCTTCTTCAAGGGCAACTACCTGTTCCGCACCTGGACCGATGCCGATGCCATCGTCGACTACATGGTCTTTGCGAAGAACTATATCGCCGAGTGCGAACAGCGTTATGGCATCGATGCGGTCGAGGAATTGCTGGACTCCTGCCATGCGCTGCAAAATTATGGCGTCGATCGCTACAAGCGGCCGGCCAAGCTGTCCGTCGCCCAGGAGACCGCGCGCCAGAAGGAGCGCGAGGAATACGCCCAGTCGCAGATCAACGAGATCTGGCGCACCCTGCCGCTGCGCGAAGAGCACGTGGCCAGTGCAGCGCCGATCCGCTTCCCGCCGGAGCCCGAAGAAAACCTGCTCTACTTCATCGAGAAGTACGCGCCGCTGCTTGAACCCTGGCAGCGCGAGCTGGTGCGCATCACGCGCAAGATCTCGCAGTACTTCTATCCGCAGCGCCAGACCCAGGTGATGAACGAGGGCTGGGCCACCTTCTGGCACTATACGATCCTGCAAGACCTGTACAAGGAAGGCATCGTCGGCGACGGCTTCATGCTCGAATTCCTGCAGAGCCATACGAACGTCGTCTACCAGCCGCCGGCCACGAGCCCCTACTACAGCGGGATCAATCCATACGCCCTCGGTTTCGCGATGATGTCCGACATTCGCCGTATTTGCGAAGATCCCACCGAGGAAGACCGCGCCTGGTTCCCGGACATCGCAGGCAGCGACTGGATCAAGACCCTGGACTTCGCAATGCGCAACTTCAAGGACGAGAGCTTCATCGCC
The DNA here is from genome assembly GCF_059685865.1 of Telluria sp. ZB4P36. Classification (NCBI taxonomy): domain Bacteria; kingdom Pseudomonadati; phylum Pseudomonadota; class Betaproteobacteria; order Burkholderiales; family Oxalobacteraceae; genus Telluria; species Telluria sp. ZB4P36. Next base: position 39,252 of record NZ_JCASIE010000027.1, on the reverse strand, counting down.
CAGTACCTCTCGCCCAAGCTGATCCGGGAATTCCACTTCTTCGCGGTGCTCGACGACGACCGCAGCGACAAGCTGACGATCTCGGCGATCCACGACGAGCAGGGCTACCGCTACGTGCGCCACAAGCTGGCCGACCAGTACAATATCGGCAGCCGCGAGCCGAATATCCAGGTCTGGCAGGTCAATACCCGCGACGACCGGGCCCTGACCCTGCGCCACACCCAGTTCAACCGCCGGCCGCTGAACCAGCAGGCGCAGGAAGTGCTCAAGCACGTCGCGCGCCTGTGGGGCTTCGACGTCCGGCTCGAAACGGTGGACCCGAGCGGCCACGTGGTCAGCTTCCTCGAGTGCCGCCGCGAGAAGCGCGGCCGCTGACGACTCCCACGGCGGCGCCCCGACGGCGGGCCGCCTGGCTTGCCGACGGACTGCTGTCGCCTCGCCTGAATCGGCCGCGACTTTTCCCGATCTTTCCTGCATAATGCTGCGCCTGGCGTGCCCGACATCCATTGCCAGGCACCGAGCTGCCGGCTTACCCGCCCAGCCCAGCCCTACCTTCCATGCCTCACCGCATGCTTTACCACCCCTCCCCCGTCCCAGCGACCACCGGAACGTAATTTTTTTGCGCATCGGTGCGACAACACACTGTTCAAAACCGCGATTTCCATGTAGTTTTGCTATGCATGAGGAGCAGATATCCGAAAACGGATTATCAAACGCACAACTTAAGCATGCCAAGACGAGACTTTCCCATGAGTTTTAGCTATGTTCGGTGGACGAAAATCAGCTCTGTCAGGGCTGCTCAACAGTACGCGCAGCTTCTGTAAAAATGGCTATAGTTCGTGTAAACACCCTGGGCGCGTCATACGAAATTTGCTATATAGCGGCTTTGGCATGAAAAATTTGGCAAAACTACTATACCTGCCTCACGATCCACACATGGAGGAGAACCGCTACAAAAAATTACAAATCACCCCTGCTTTCTGGGCCACGCACGGCCCCGTCCGGGACTTGTATAGATGAGCTTCTTTGCCTGTTTTTACAGGCAGTTAGCACACCTTTCGGGGGTGTAAAAATGTATGCTCAAAAAAGAATTCGTAGGTATAATTCTTCGATGTCCCGGATGCGGCCCTAGGTTTTTGTCGTGTTTAGTGGGTTTAGTGGCAACAAAAAAGAGTTGGTATTGGAGAAAGATGGCATGAATTTTACGCATGAGAAGAACCCGGGAAGGAATTTCACCGGTCTCGCCATTGTTATCCTGTTGCACGTTCTGGTAGCTTGGGCCGTCGTCAGTGGCCTGGGTACCCGGATCGTCACCAAGGTAACCGAGGCTGTGGAAACGAAACTGATTGAAGAGGTGAAGCCGCCGCCACCGCCGGAAACGCCGCCGCCGCCGCCGCCGCCGGAAATGAAGGCTCCGCCACCGCCGTTCATCCCGCCGGTCGAAGTCCAGGTGCAGCAGCCGCCTCCGCCAGCGAACGCGATCACGACGGCCACCAACACGCCGCCGCCAACGACGAACCTGGCCCCTCCGGCACCGCCGGCGCCGCCAGCTCCTCCGGCACGCGGACCTGCTGGCCCGAGCCGTACCGAAGCGGTTGCAGACTTTAACACTTGCGCACGTCCGGAATACCCGCGTTCGTCGCAGCGTAACGAAGAAACCGGTACCACGACCCTGCAGTTCCTGATCGGGGCCGATGGACGAGTGATGGAATCCAAACTGCAGAAGTCGTCTGGCTTCCGCGATCTGGACCGGGCCGCACAATCGGCCCTGAGCAAATGCCGATTCAAGCCGGCCACTGTTGATGGTCAGCCGCAACAGGCGTGGACAGCGGTGCAGTACGTCTGGACGCTGGAATAAAACCGAGACAGAACATCGTCTCAATCTATGATTTTCGTTGTCACTAGTTCAGCGAACTGTCTATTTTTATATTTTTGGAGGAAGCATGTTTAAGAATACCCGTTTGTCCGCTATGCTGGCGGCTGTCCTGTTCTCGGTAACGGCGGCATCGGCCCTGGTCTCCGCACCGGCCTTCGCTGACGCTCCTGCCGCAGGCGCTACCGCTCCGGCGGCTGACGCGGCTGCAGCACCGGCTGCCGACGCAGCTGCTGCACCGGCTGCCGACGCGGCCGCCGCTCCGGCTGGCGACGCTGCCGCTCCGGCCGCTGCCGAAGGCGCCACCGAAGAAGTCCACAACCCGTACGGCATCGGCGCCATGTGGGAAGAAGGCGACTTCGTCAACAAGGGCACCATCATCATCCTGGCACTGATGTCGATCGGTTCGTGGTACATCATCATCACCAAGCTGATCGACCAGCAGAAGATCATGAGCCAGTCGAAGGAAGCTTCGGCCAAGTTCTGGAAAGCACCGTCGATCGCCGCTGGCTCGGCTCAGCTGAAAGAAGGCTCGCCGTTCCGCTTCATCGCTGAAACCGGCACCAAGGCAACCCAGCACCACGACGGCGCCCTGCTCGAGCAGATCGACCTGTCGACCTGGGTGACCATGCAGATCCAGCGCGCCGTGGACCGCGTCCAGTCGCGTCTGCAAGATGGCCTGTCGTTCCTGGCAACCGTCGGTTCGACCTCGCCGTTCATCGGTCTGTTCGGTACCGTCTGGGGCATCTACAACGCGCTGACCGCCATCGGTATGTCGGGTAACGCATCGATCGACAAAGTGGCAGGCCCGGTGGGTGAAGCACTGATCATGACCGCGTTCGGTCTGTTCGTCGCAGTCCCTGCGGTTCTGGGTTACAACTGGCTGGTTCGTCGTAACAAGTCGGTCATGGAAGACGTCCGTTCGTTCTCGGCCGACGTGCACTCGGTCCTGATCTCGGGCGCCATGTCGACCTCGAACGCAGCTGCTGGCGCCAAGAAGGCTGGCTAATCATGTCGATGAGTGTCGGCTCCGATTCCGGAGATGAAGATGCAGTGATGTCAGAGATCAACACGACGCCCCTTGTGGACATCATGTTGGTTCTTCTGATCATCTTCCTGATCACCAGCCCGGTGGTGCTGAATCTGCAGAAAGTGAACCTGCCTGCAGAAACGAACCAGGTCACCAAGACCAAGCCGGAAGACGTCAACATCACCATCAACAAAGATGGCGAGATGTACTACAACCAGACGCGCATCGCGAACACGGACGAGCTGTTCAAGTTCCTCGCGGAGCAGTCGGTGAAGCAGCCGCAACCTGCTGTGAAAGTTCGTGGCGACCAAGAATCGCGCTACGAAGCAGTCGGCCGGGTCATCTATACGGCTCAGCGTGCTGGGATTCAGAAGGTCGGTTTCGTTATCGAACCGCCTGACAAGGGCTAACGTCCTGTCCGCGATGTCGGGGCCTCCCCCGGGAGGCCTTGATTTCGCGTCCGTGACCCCAACATTTGAAAAGGAAACACCATGGGCATGAACGTAGGTTCGGGCTCCGCTAAAGGAGCTGATCCGGAACCGATGATGGAAATGAACATGACGCCGCTGATCGACGTCCTGCTCGTTCTCATCATTATGATGATTATCACGATTCCGAAGCAAAACCACTCGGTCAATCTGAACATGCCGGTCGGCACCCCGCCACCGCAGACCACCCAGCCGGTGGTCGTGACGATTGACGTGGACTTCGACGGCACCATCCTCTGGGATGGCCAGGTCGTTCCGAATCGTCAGGAACTGGAAGCCAAGATGAATGCAGTGGCAGCAATGCCTGATCAGCCGGAAGTGCACCTGCGTCCGAACAAGCTGGTCGAGTACAAGGTGGTTGCAGGCGTCATGGCAACCGCACAGCGTCTCGGCGTCACCAAGATCGGCATGGTCGGTAACGAGCAGTTCCAGTAATCGATCCATGTATGACCAACACGGCAGGGTTTCCCTGCCGTGTCCATTTTGAAGAAGGATGTTTTCAGATGATTAAATTCCGTCTCGCACACCTTGGCCTCGCACTGGCCGCTCTCGGTTTCACCGCCGCTGTGCCGGTCGTCGGCCTGGCCCCTGTGCACGCCGCGGTCACCCTGCGTCCGGAAGTCGGCAAGCCACTGCAACAGGCACAGACGCTGATCAAGCAAGGCAATCCCAAGGGCGCACTGGCCGCCCTGCGCGATGCGGACAAGGCAGCGAAGACCGATGACGAACGCTTCCTGATCGAACAAGTGCGCGCTTCCGCGGCCTCCTCGGCCGGCGACTGGGGCACTGCCGCAACCTCGTTCGAGAAGCTGCTCGATTCGGGCAAGCTGAGCGCCAGCCAGCGCTCGCAGTACTCGGAAGGCCTGGTCGGCATCTACATGCGCGCCGGCGACCTGAACAAGGCGAACGCCGCCATCCAGAAGCTGCTGAAGAACGGCAACGATCCGAAGCTGCGCGCCTACCTGCTGCAGAACTACTACAAGCAAGGCAACGTTGCCGCGCTGGAGCAGGAGCTGCGCAATGCCGAGAAAAGCGGCCGCCTGAGCGAAGACGAGCTCGGCATGCTGGCGAACATCCAGCTGAAGAAGAACGACAAGGCCGGCTACGTGAGCACCATCGAGAAGCTGGCCTCCAGCTATCCGAAGGCCCAGTACTGGAACGACCTGCTGAACCGCGTGCAGGGCAAGCCGGGCTTCTCGGGCCGCCTGATGGTGGACGTGTACCGCCTCAAGCTGGCCAACAACCTGATGAAGAAGCCGAGCGAGTTCATGGAAATGGCCCAGCTGGTGCTGCAGGCGAAAGCCCCGGCCGAAGCGCTGAAGGTCATCGACAAGGGCTACAAGGCCGGCGCCCTGGGCACCGGTACCGATGCCGCGCGTCACCAGCGCCTGAAGGATCTGGCCGAGAAGAACATGGCCGAGCAGAACAAGGGCGTCGCCGCCCTGGAAGCCGAATACACCGCCGCCAAGGACAACGACGCGCTGGTGGGCCTCGGATACGCTCTGGTGCAGGCTGGCCAGGCCGACAAGGGCCTGAAGATGATGGAAAGCGCCATCAAGGCCGGCGGCCTGCGTTACGCCGACGAAGCCAAGCTGCGCCTGGGCGAAGCCTATGCCGCAGCAGGCAAGAAGCAGCAGGCGATCAACACGCTCAAGACCGTCTCCGGCAAGGAAGGCACCGCCGACCTGGCCCGCTACTGGATCATGGCGATCAATCGTCCGATCGCCGGCTAAGACCGGCCTGATCGAGCGATCAACGCCGCCTGTTCGCAGGCGGCGTTTTTCTTTGTGCCCGCACATTCTTCTCCCCTTCTCGCGCCCCGGCCTTCGTTGCTGTGCAACATGCGAGTTACCGTATAATCAGGTATTTCGCGCCGGACCGGCCGGCTGCGCAACTGGAACCATTGATGAAGGTATTTCGCGGACTTCCCAACGACAGGGCGCGCGCACCCTGCGCCCTCACGATCGGCAACTTTGACGGTGTCCACCGCGGCCACCAGGCATTGTTGGCGCACGTGCGCGGCGCCGCCGCCAGGCTCGGGATCGAAGCCGCCGTGATGACCTTCGAACCGCACCCACGCGAATACTTCGCCCAGCGCATGGGCGACCTGTCCAAGGCCCCCGCCCGGATCGCCAACCTGCGCGACAAGCTGGGCGACCTCTCCCAGGCCGACATCGACCGGGTCATCGTCGAACATTTCAACGAGCATTTCGCCGCCCAGCCGCCCCAGGACTTCATCGAGCGCGTGCTGGTCGACGGCCTGCACGTCAAATGGCTGATGGTGGGCGACGACTTCCGTTTCGGCGCGAAGCGCGCGGGCGACATCGCCATGCTGCAGGAAGCCGGCCGCCAGTACGGCTTCCAGGTCGAGACCCTGGACGCCGTGATGCTCGGCGCGCGCCGCATTTCGTCCTCGGCCGTGCGCGAAGCGCTGGCCGCCGGCGACTTCGGCGCCACCCAGCAACTGCTCGGCCACCCCTATGCCATGTCGGGCCACGTGATCCATGGCCAGAAGCTGGGCCGTACCCTCGGCTTCCCGACCCTGAACCTGCGCGTTGCCCACCGCCCCGCCCTGTGCGGCATCTTCGTGGTGCAGGTGCATGGCCTGGCGGAGCAGCCGCTGCCGGCCGTCGCCAGCCTCGGCGTGCGCCCCACCGTCGAAGACGCGGGCCGCATGCTGCTCGAGGTGCACGTGTTCGACTATGACCAGCCTGCCTACGGCAAGTTGGTGCGGGTCGAGTTCCTCGCCAAGCTGCGCAACGAGGAAAAATACGTCGACCTGCCCACGCTCACCGCCGCGATCGAGGCCGACGCCACCCAGGCGCGCGCCTTCTTTGCGCACCGCAACGGCGCCCTGACCGCGACCGACCGAATTTGAGGCCTGCCACAGGCACACCGAATGCAGGTGCTGCGCGGCCCCGCCGCGACACCGAACCGTTATCCCTTAAAGAAGAAGCATATGTCCGACACCAAACCACAGAACAACGGCGGCCAAAAAGGCGTCAAGAAGCCTGAGAGCAAATACCCGGTCAACATGACCGACACCCCTTTCCCGATGCGCGGCGACCTCGCCAAGCGCGAGCCGGGCTGGGTAAAGCAATGGCAAGACAAAAAGATCTACCAGCGCATCCGCAAGGCTGCCGCAGGCCGTCCCAAGTTCATCCTGCACGATGGTCCACCGTATGCGAACGGCGACATCCACCTCGGCCACGCCGTCAACAAGATCCTGAAGGACATGGTCGTCAAGTCGCGCACCATGGCCGGCTTCGACGCGCCCTACGTCCCGGGCTGGGACTGCCACGGCATGCCGATCGAGATCCAGATCGAAAAACAGTTCGGCAAGAACCTGCCGACCGCAGAAGTGCTGCAGAAGGCACGCGCCTACGCGCTCGAGCAGATCGACCGCCAGCGCGCCGGCTTCATCCGCCTGGGCGTGCTCGGTGAATGGGAAAACCCCTACATGACCATGGCCTACGGTAACGAGGCCGACGAGCTGCGCGCCCTCGGCAAGCTGCTCGAGAAGGGCTATGTCTACCGCGGCCTGAAGCCGGTCAACTGGTGCTTCGACTGCGGCTCGGCCCTGGCTGAGGCGGAAGTCGAATACCAGGACAAGCGCGACCCGGCGATCGACGTCGGCTTCCCGTTCGCGGAGCCGGAAAGAGTCGCGGCCGCCTTCGGCCTCGCCTCGCTGCCGAGCAACAACGGCTTCATCGTGATCTGGACCACCACCCCGTGGACCATCCCGTCGAACCAGGCCCTGAACGTCAATCCGGAAGTGACGTATGCGCTGGTCCAGGCCGAGCGTGAAGGACAGCCCCTGCTGCTGATCCTGGCGCAGGACCTGGTCGAAGCGACCCTGCAGCGCTACAAGCTGGAAGGCAGCGTCATCGCCACCACCCTGGGCGAGAAGCTGGGCGGCCTGCGCTTCAAGCACCCGCTGCACGCGCAAGACGCCTTCTATGACCGCAGCTCGCCGGTCTACCTGGCCGACTACGTCACGACCGACAGCGGAACCGGCGTGGTGCACTCGGCCCCGGCCTACGGCCTGGAAGACTTCCAGTCCTGCAAATCGCACGGCATGAAGGACGACGAGATCCTCAAGCCGGTGATGGGCGACGGCCGCTTCGCCTCGACCCTGCCGCTGTTCGGCGGCCTGACCATCTGGGAAGCCTCGAAGCCGATCTGCGAAGCCCTGCGCGCTGCCGGCGCCCTGTTCGAACTGAAGATGTTCGACCACAGCTACATGCACTGCTGGCGCCACAAGACCCCGATCGTCTACCGGGCGACTTCCCAGTGGTTCGCCGGCATGGACCTCACTCCGAAGGACGGCGGCCCGACCCTGCGCGAGACCGCGCTGGCCGGCATCGCCGACACCAAGTTCTTCCCCGACTGGGGCCAGGCGCGCCTGCACGGCATGATCGCCAACCGTCCGGACTGGACACTGTCGCGCCAGCGCCAGTGGGGCGTGCCGATGGCCTTCTTCATCCACAAGGAAACCGGCGAGCTGCATCCGCGCACTCCGGAACTGCTGGAGCAGGTCGCCAAGCTGATCGAGCAGAACGGCATCGACGCCTGGCAGCAGCTCGATCCGGCCGACCTGCTGGGCGCGGACGCCGCCAGCTACGAGAAGAACAAGGACACGCTGGACGTCTGGTTCGACTCCGGCTCGACCCACCAGACCGTGCTGCGCGGTTCGCACAAGGAGCAGTCCGCCTTCCCGGCCGACCTCTACCTGGAAGGCTCAGACCAGCACCGCGGCTGGTTCCACTCCTCGCTGCTGACCTCCTCGATGCTGAACGGCCGTCCGCCGTACAAGGCCCTGCTGACCCACGGCTTCACCGTCGACGAAAACGGCAAGAAGATGTCCAAGTCGCTCGGCAACACGCTGGCGCCGCAAAAAATCTCGGATACCCTGGGCGCCGACATCCTGCGCCTGTGGGTGGCCTCGACCGACTATACCGGCGAGCTGTCGATCGGCGAGGAAATCCTGAAACGCGTCACCGAGTCCTACCGCCGCATCCGCAATACCCTGCGCTTCCTGCTGGCGAACACCTCGGACTTCGACCCGGCCAAGCACGCCGTGCCGATGAACGAGCTGTTCGAGATCGACCGCTATGCGATCGCGGCGATGGCCCAGCTGCAGAACGACATCTCCGGCCACTTCGAGCGCTACGAGTTCCACCCGGTGGTCGCGCGCCTGCAGAACTACTGCTCGGAAGACCTGGGCGGCTTCTACCTCGACATCCTGAAGGACCGCCTGTACACCAGCGGCGTGGAGTCGACGGCCCGCCGTTCGGCCCAGACCGCGCTGTGGCACATCGCCCACGCGCTGCTGCGCGTGATGGCGCCGATCCTGTCCTTCACCGCCGAGGAAGCCTGGGCCGTGTTCGCGGGCCAGCAAGGCTACGCGGACTCGGACGAGACCATCTTCACCCAGACCCTGTGGAGCTTCCCGCAGCTGGCGGATAGCGAAGCGCTGCTGGCCAAGTACGCGGCCCTGCGTGAAGTGCGCGCCGACGTCACCAAGCAGCTGGAAGAAGTGCGTGCATCGGGCGCCATCGGTTCCTCGCTGCAGGCGGAACTGGCGATCAAGGCGGCCGGCGAGAAGTACGGCCTGCTGGCCAGCCTCGAGGATGACCTGAAGTTCGTGTTCATCACCTCGAAGGCGAGCGTGGAACAGGTGGCGGACGCCGCCAACGAAGCGGTGACCGTGACCCCGTCGGAAGCGGAAAAGTGCGAGCGCTGCTGGCACTACCGCCGCGACGTCGGCCACAACCACGAGCACGCCGGCCTGTGCGGGCGCTGCGTGAGCAACCTGTTCGGTAGCGGCGAACAACGCCGCTACGCCTAAGCCCCTTCGCGGGTTCTAACGCCATGCCGCGCAGGCGGCATGGCGGGTACCACTTTCTCTACCATGGCCACCAAAAAGAAAACCGCATCGCCGGGCGCCAAGCCCGTCTACAAGAGCTCCGCCAGCCTGTTCCCGTGGCTCGGCCTTGCCTTGATCATCGTGCTGCTCGACCAGGTCACCAAGCTCACCGTCGAGCGCACGTTTGCTTATGGCGAGCGGCTGCCGATCACCGGCTTCTTCAACCTGATCAAGGTCTACAACCCGGGGGCGGCCTTCAGCTTCCTGGGCGACGCCAGCGGCTGGCAGCGCTACTTCTTCCTCGCGATCGCGATCGGCGCGGTGGGCTTCTGCCTGTACATGATGAAGAAGAGCGCCAGCCAGCGCCTGTTCTGCTTCGCGCTGGCCCTGATCATGGCGGGCGCCGTCGGCAACGGCATCGACCGCGTGGTCCATGGCCACGTGATCGACTTCCTCGATTTTTACTGGACCGGCATCGGCCACTTCCCGGCGTTTAACATCGCCGACATCGGCATCTCGATCGGCGCCGTGCTGTTCGTCGTCGACGAGCTGCGCCGCGTGAACAAATCGTCCTGAACGCATCCGGAGGCATCATGAGCATGGACCTGAAGGGCAAGAAGATCGTCCTCGGCCTGACCGGCGGAGTGGCCTGCTACAAGGCGGCGGAACTGTGCCGCGCACTCACCAAGGAAGGCGCCAGCGTGCAGGTGGTGATGACCGAGGCGGCCACCCACTTCATCGGCACGGTCACCATGCAGGCCCTGTCCGGCCGGCCGGTCTACACCGACCAGTGGGACCCGCGCATGGCCAACAACATGGCCCACATCGACCTGACGCGCGAAGCCGACGCAATCCTGGTCGCCCCCTGCTCGGCCGACTTCATCCGCAAGCTGGCGCACGGCGCCTGCGACGACCTGCTGTCGACCCTGTGCGTGGCGCGCCCGCGCCGGGTGCCGCTGCTGGTGGCGCCGGCGATGAACGTCGAGATGTGGGAAAACCCGGCTACCGCGCGCAACGTGGCGCAGATCCGCGACGACGGTGTGTGCCTGTTCGGTCCCGCGGCCGGCTCCCAGGCCTGCGGCGAAACCGGCCTGGGCCGCATGCTCGAGCCGGAAGAGCTGGTCGAAGAACTGATCGCCTCCTTCCAGCACAAGCTGCTGGCCGGGCGCCGCGTGCTGATCACGGCCGGGCCTACCTTCGAGCCGATCGACCCGGTGCGCGGCATCACCAACCTCTCCTCGGGCAAGATGGGCTACGCGGTGGCGCGTGCCGCGCGCGAAGCCGGCGCCGAAGTCACCCTGGTCACCGGCCCGACCTCGCTGCCGACGCCGCACGGCGTGCGCCGCATCGACGTGCTCACCGCCCAGCAGATGCACGACGTCGTCATGGCCGGCATCGAAGGCCAGCACGTCTTCATCGGCGTGGCCGCGGTGGCCGACTGGCGCGTGGCGAATGCCAGCGACCAGAAGCTCAAGAAAGCTGATGACGGCGGTGCGCCCCAGCTGGAATTCGTCCAGAACGCCGACATCCTGGCCACCGTCGCCGCTACCACCACGCTGTCCGGCTGGCCCTACTGCGTGGGCTTCGCCGCCGAGTCCGAGAACCTGATGGCCTACGGCCCGGCCAAGCGCGAGAAAAAAGGCATTCCCCTGTTGGTGGGCAATATCGGGCCACAGACCTTCGGGCAGGATGAAAACACCATCATCCTGTTCGACGACAACGGCCATACCGTGCTGCCGCGCGCCGACAAACTGAGCCTGGCGCGCCAGCTGATCTCCGAAATCGCGAAACGCCTCGAGAAGCGTTCCTTACTGACATAACAGCACAAGAACAGCATAAGAAAAGAATGAAGCACATCGATCTCAAAATCCTCGACCGGCGCATGAAGGAGCTGCTGCCGGCCTACGGCACGCCCGGCAGCGCCGGCCTGGACCTGCGCGCCTGCATCGACACGCCGCTCGTCATCGAACCCGGCCAGACCGTGCTGGTGCCGACCGGCCTGGCGATCCACATCGGCGATCCGGGCTATGCAGCCATGATCCTGCCGCGCAGTGGACTCGGCCATAAGAACGGCATCGTTCTCGGCAATCTGGTAGGCTTGATCGACTCCGACTACCAGGGCCAGCTGATGGTCTCGACCTGGAACCGCGGCCATGCCACGTTCACGCTGCAGCCGCTGGATCGGCTCGCCCAGCTCGTGATCGTGCCCGTGCTGCAGGTGGGGTTCAATGTGGTGGAGGAGTTCGCATCGAGCGAACGGGGCGCCGGAGGATTCGGCAGCACCGGCAAACAATAAAGAAGAAAGGAAGAAGGAGGAGCATGATCCGCATTCATCGTTTGCGTCAGACTGCGCTAGGAATCGCTATTGCAGCATTGCTGTCGGCCTGCGCCACGCAGGGCCCGATGCAGCCGGGCCAGCCTCTCCCACCGGGACAGGCGGCACCGCAGACCCCGCAAGTGACACCGGAGATGACGTCGGCAGCCGAGACCCTCACCAGGATGGCGACGCTGCAGGAACGCCTGTACAAGGTGTCCGCGCCCCTCCTCATCGACAACGCGGAACTGTGCACGCGCCACGCGCGCAACCTGCTCGGTTTCACCGCCAAGAACCGCCATACCTACCCGGGCAGCTACAACGAGGCCGCGCACATGGTGCTCGGCATGGGCGAGCGCCTGCAGGTGACCAATGTGCTGGCCGGCAGCGGCGCCGCCAAGGCCGGCCTGCGCAACGGCGACGAACTGGTGGCCGCCGCCGGTAAGCCGCTGCCGACCGGTCCGGGTGCGCTGTCCCAGGCCGGCGCGGTATTCGGCCCGATCGTGCAGAAGCAGGCCAGCCTGTCGCTGACGATCGAGCGCCGCGGTTCGCAGCGCGACCTCACCATTCCCGTGACCCGCGCCTGCGCCTTCGGCATCGAACTGGGCAACGCGGACAACGTCAACGCCTATGCCGACGGCCAGCGCGTGATGGTCACCCGCGGCATGATGGGCTTCGTGCAGAACGACGACGAACTGGCCTACGTGGTGGCGCATACCATGGCGCACAACATGTTGGGCCACGCCGCCAGCCAGCGCAATGCCGCCACCATCGGCAGCATCATCGACAATCTCACCCGGATCTCGCCGGATACCTCGATGCTGATCGGCAGCGGCGGCATCAAGGCGATGCCGGCGACGCACGACAGCGCGGCCGACCGCCTCGCGGTCTACCTGCTGGCGCGGGCCGACTACCGCATCGAGGGCGTGGCCGGGTTCTGGAAACGCTTCGCCGAGACCTACCCGGCGACGGTCCTGAACGGCCACCTGGCCAACCATCCGGCGCTGGCCCAGCGCCTGGCGAGCATCGACAAGGCGGTGGCCGAGGTCAAGGCGAAGAAGTCGGGCAACAAGCCGCTGACGCCCTGAGACACCGGCTCCAACCCACCGATCGCGGACGCCTGGTGCGTCCGCGATCATTTCTGCCGTCTTCCGGCAAGCCTGCCGCGCTTTTTGTATCATTGCCCATTCAGACCATCAACCCGCAGGCACCATGGACAGCATCGACCTCGACGTACTGAAGACCTGCGACGCCTGGCTCGCCGCGGGCCGCCGCTGCCAGCTGGTGACCGTCATCAAGACCTGGGGCTCGAGCCCGCGCCCGATCGGCGCGACCCTCGCCATCTGCGAGGACGGCAGCGTGGCCGGTTCGGTCTCGGGCGGCTGCATCGAGGACGACCTGGTCGACAAGGTGCGCGCCAACGGCATCGAACTGGCGCATCCCGAGATCCTCAGCTACGGCATCAGCGCCGACGAGGCGCACCGCTTCGGCCTTCCCTGCGGCGGCACCATCGAGCTGGCCATCGAGCCGCTGTCGCAGGACAGCCGCATCGGCGAACTGCTGAAGCGCCTGGGCGAGGGTGAACTGGTCGAGCGCCGCGTGGCGTTGGCGACCGGCGCGGTCAGCCTGGCGCGCGCGGACGCCGGCGCCGTGCAGCGCGTGGAAGACGGCGTGCTGGCCACCATCCACGGCCCGCGCTGGCGCCTGTTCATCATCGGCGCCGGCCCGCTGTCGCGCTTCCTGGCGCAGGTGGCGAGCGGCATGGATTACCGCGTGCTCGTGTGCGACCCGCGCGAGGAATACCGCAGCGGCTGGAACCTGCCCGGGGTGGAACTGGTGCACGCCATGCCCGACGACCTGGTGATCGAGGCGCGCCTGGATGCGCGTAGCGCGGTCGTCGCCCTCACCCACGATCCCAAGCTGGACGACCTGGCGCTGATGGAAGCGCTCAAGTCCGAGGCCTTCTACGTCGGCGCGATCGGCTCGCGCCTGAACAACGAGAAGCGCCGCGAACGCCTCAAGCTGTTCGACCTCGATGACGCCCGGCTGGCGCGCCTGCATGGTCCGGTCGGCCTCTACATCGGCAGCAAGACTCCGGCCGAAATCGCGATCTCGATCATGGCCGAAATGACGGCCGTGAAGAACGGCGTGCCGGCCAGGCTGCTGGTGCCGCATGCCGCCGCGCCGCAGCAAGAATCGGATGGCGCCCCGTGCGCCGTGCCGCCACAATCGACCCTTTGATCCCTCACTAGCCCGATGAATACCGTGAACATGCTGCGCCTGGTGGCGCTGGCCGCCATCTGGGGCGGCTCCTTTCTCTTCATGCGCATCGCCGCGCCGGTGCTCGGCCCCGCCGTGTTGATCGAATACCGGGTGCTGTTCGCGGCCCTGTTCCTGGCCGCCGTCGCCTGGGTCATGCGGCGCCGGGGCAAAGGCACGCCGCTCGACCTGCGCCAGCACTGGAAGCACTACCTGATCCTGGGCTTCTTCAATTCCGCTTTACCCTTCCTGCTGTTCGCCTTTGCCGCACGCACGCTGTCGGCCTCGGTGCTGTCGGTGCTGAACGCCACCGCACCGATGTTCGGGGCGCTGGTCGGCGCCGTGTGGGCGCGCCATCGGGTGTCGGGCCGCGCAGCGCTCGGACTGGTGCTGGGCACGGTCGGCGTGAGCCTGCTGGTCGGCTTCGACCATGTGTCCGAACGCCCCGGTGCCTTCGTCGCCATTGCCGCCGCACTGGTGGCGGCCTTCAGCTACAGCGTCGCCAGCCAGTACGCCAAATCGGCCAAGGCCGTGGCGCCCTTCGCGAATGCGCATGGTTCGATGTGGGCGGCGACGCTGTGCGTGATCCCGGCCCTGGCCTTCTTCCCCGCGCCGGGCGAACCGACCATCGGCATCATGGCGGCGGTGCTGGCACTGGGCGTGCTGTGCAGCGGCATCGCCTACATCCTCTATTTCAAGCTGATCGAGGACGTCGGCACCACCTCGGCGCTCACGGTGACTTTCCTGAACCCGATGTTCGGCATCCTCTGGGGCGCGCTCTTCCTGCACGAGGTGATCGGCTGGCACACGCTGCTCGGCTCGGCCATCGTGCTGGTCGGCACCGCCCTGGTGACCGGCTTCGTGCCGTCCTTCCTGCGGGCGCCGGTCGCGCAGGTGAAATAAGCGGGCGGACCGATGCAGACACGCTTCGACCTCGACCTTCCGGCCGGCTACCGCACCCAGGATGTGCTGGCCTTCCACAGCCGCGATGCCGAGGGCGTCGCGGAGCAAGTGATGCCCGGCGGCCTGCGCAAGGGCGTGCTGCTCGAGGGCGTGCCGGTACTGCTGGAAGTCGCGTTCGACCATGCCGCCGCGCACTGCACGGTCGACGCCGACGGCGCGCTGACGCCGGACCTGCTGGCGCGCGCCCGCGATGCGCTGCTCAACATCCTCGGCCTGCGCATCGACCCGGCCCCGTTCGAAGCCTTCGCGCGCACCGATCCCGCACTGGGTCCGGTGGTGGCGCGCCAGCCCGGCTTGCGCATCGTCCAGTCGGCCACCGTGTTCGAAGCCCTGACCTGGGCCATCATCGGCCAGCAGATCAACCTGCCTTTCGCGATCTCACTGCGCCGGACCTTCATCCAGCTGGCCGGCCGTGCGCATGCGAGCGGCCTGTGGTGCTATCCCGAAGCAGGAGACGTCGCCCGGCTGGCCCTGGAAGACCTGTGCAGCCGAAAATTCTCGCGTTCGAAAGCCGAGACCCTGCTGCGCCTGGCGCAATTGGTGGTCGACGGCAGCGTCGTGCTCGACCGCGAACGCCCGGTGGCCGAAGTTGTGCAGGAATTGCTGGCCGTGAAGGGCATCGGCCCCTGGACCGTCAACTATGCCCTGCTGCGCGGCTACGGCTACCCCGACTGTTCGCTGGAAGGCGACGTGGCCATCCGCACCGCCTTCCACCGCCTGCTGGGTTGCGAAGCCCGTCCGGACATCCCGGCCACGCAGCGCCTGCTGGAACGCTACGCGCCGCACCGCACGATGGCGGCCGCCTACCTGTGGGCCAGCCTGAGCGAGTAGTGTCAGTTCCAGCGCGGCAGCTCATCGAACTGCTGCGCACTCTCCCCTGAAAAACGTATTAGTTCCGGCAAGGGCACCGTGGCGAGGTTGTCGCGCCCGTAGTGGCCGCCCAGTGCGCTCGGAATCTTGAGGCAATACTTGCGCCCCTCGGCCAGCGGGCCCAAGGTGGATTCCGCCAGGTGCACGATTTCGGGCATGTACCAGTCGTTCAGGAAATCCTGGTTATAGGCCAGTGCGTCGAGCGCGGCGCGGCTGTCGGCCACCGGCTCGCAGCACAGGTCTTGCGGCCGCAGGCGCCAGTAGCGCCCTTCGTCGTCGCGGATGATGAGGTTGCCGAATGCATTGGACCCAAGGACCTCGACAGCGGTCAAACCGACCCAGCCCCAGGCGTCGTTGATGTCGTCTACGTTGATCATGGTCTGCCCCCGTGGTTCGCAGGTTGGACAAGGCCGGCTCGACAACATTCCATGCGGATGCGTCCGGTTTGACCTGGGTCGTATGGGAAGGAAAACGCGACTGGAATTGAAAAAGCCGTTGATCCTTGCGAATCAACGGCTTCGAATTCTGGTTGCGGGGACAGGATTTGAACCTGTGACCTTCGGGTTATGAGCCCGACGAGCTGCCAGACTGCTCCACCCCGCGTCTGATGAAATGAATTATACGCCCATACGGTCTTTTAGGCAAACCCAATGCTGCCCAAGGATCATTGCAGCGCGCCGGCTGCGGCCAAAGGCAAGAAAATCAGTGTAAAGTAAGCACAATATCAACCTGCCGCCGACCTATGAAATTCTGTTCCGAGTGCGCCCATCCCGTCGCCCTGTCGATCCCAGAAGGCGACAACCGGCCGCGCTACGTCTGTCCGCACTGCCACACCATCCACTACCAGAATCCCAAGCTGGTCATCGGTTCGATCCCCGTCTGGGAACAGGGCGGCAAAGCGCAGATACTGCTGTGCAAGCGCGCGATCGAACCGCGCTACGGCTACTGGACCTTGCCGGCCGGTTTCATGGAGAACGAGGAAACCACCGAGCAGGCCGCCGTACGCGAGACCGAGGAGGAAGCCGGCGCCGATGTCGAACTCGGCAATCTGTTCACCCTGCTCAACGTCGCCCACGTGCACCAGGTCCACCTGTTCTACCTGGCGCGGCTGCGCAACCTCGACTTCGCCCCGGGCGAGGAGAGCCTGGAAGTGCAGTTGTTCACCCAGGACGAGATTCCCTGGGACGAGCTCGCTTTCCCAACGGTACGGACGACGCTGGAACTCTTCTTTGCCGACCGCGCCAAAGTGCGCGAGGGCGGCAGCTACGGTTTCCATAGCCGGGACATCGTGCGTCCGATGCTGGCTCCCCGCGAACCCGACTGATTCGATAGAAGCCGCCATGATTCCCTGGCTCGAGCCGACATCGCCCTTCCCCGACGTATCCGAGGCGCTGACGATCGACGCCCCCGGCCTGCTCGCGGCCGGCGCCGACCTGTCGCCCCAGCGCCTGCTGCTGGCTTACCAGAACGGCATCTTCCCCTGGTTCTCCGAAGGCCAGCCCATCCTGTGGTGGAGCACCGACCCGCGCATGGTGCTGCGCCCCGAGCGCTTCAAGGTCAGCGACAGCCTCAGGAAAACCCTGCGCCGCGTCGAGCGCAGCCGCCTCGAGGGCGGCGGCCCCTGGGAGGTGCGCTTCGACACCGTCTTCGAAGACGTGATGCGGGCCTGCGCCGCACCGCGCAAGGACGGGCCGGGCACCTGGATCTCGGAAGACATCATCGACGGCTATACCGGCCTGCACGCGATGGGCTATGCCCACTCGGCCGAGGTCTGGCACGAGGGCGAGCTGGTGGGCGGCGCCTATGGCGTCTGCATCGGCCGCATGTTCTACGGCGAATCGATGTTCGCGCGGGTGACGGACGCGTCCAAGGTGGCGCTGGCCTACCTGGTCGCCTTCCTGCGCAGCCAGGGCGTGCAGATGATCGACTGCCAGCAGGAGACCGGCCACCTGGCCTCGCTGGGCGCCTCGCCGATCCCGCGCAGCGCCTTCCTGGCGCACCTGCGCCAGGCCATCCGCGAGCCGGCCATCGCGCGCTGGGCGCCGGTGGCTCCGTTGACTGGCTAACGGTGGCACCGGCCCGAATTCGTTAAAATAGGTTCATCACGTCGTCTCGAGAGCTTTTGCATGACGCACTTAAATGACCTGCCCTTCGCCACGCTGCAGTTCTACACGACGGCGCCCTATCCCTGCAGCTACCTCGATGCCCGCCAGGCCCGTTCGCAGGTAGCGACCCCGTCGCACCTCATCAATGCCGACGTGTATTCCGAGCTGGTGCGCAACGGTTTCCGCCGCAGCGGCATCTTCACCTACCGCCCCTATTGCGACGGCTGCCAGGCCTGCATCCCGGTGCGGGTCAAGTGCGAAGACTTCACGCCCAGCCGCACCCAGCGCCGCGCCTGGAAGCGCCATGGCGACCTGGTCGCGATGGTGGCCAACCTCGCCTTTTCGGACGAGCACTACGCGCTCTACCTGCGCTACCAGACCACCCGCCACGTCGGCGGCGGCATGGACCAGGACAGCCGCGACCAGTACGCCCAGTTCCTGCTGCAGAGCCGCGTCAACACCCGCCTGGTCGAGTTCCGCGAACCCGACGGCCTGCTGCGCATGGTCTCGATCATCGACGTGCTGTCGGACGGCCTGTCCTCGGTCTACACCTTCTTCGACCCGGACCTGCCGGGCGCCTCCTTCGGCACCTACAACGTGATGTGGCAGGTGAACCAGGCGCGCGAACTCGGCCTCCAGTACGTCTACCTGGGTTACTGGATCGAACAGAGCCCGAAGATGGCCTACAAGATCAACTTCCGCCCGCTGGAAGCGCGCATCAGGGGCGTCTGGAGCGTGCTCGAACGCTGAGGCCCGCCGGCCGCGGCCGGCGCTGTAAAATGGCGGGAGTCATTACTTCGAGTCCCCCATGTCCGACAAGCTCCTGTACTCCCTCGCCCGCCCGCTGCTGTTCTCGCTCGATGCCGAGCAAGCCCATAACCTGGCCCTGCCGCTGCTGCGCCGCGCCGCCGCGCTCGGCCTGACGAAGCTGGCGAGCCGGCCCGCACCGGACCCGCGCACGGTCATGGGCATCACCTTCCCGAACCCGGTCGGCCTGGCCGCTGGCCTCGACAAGGACGGCGCCTACATCGACGGCCTGGCCTCGCTCGGCTTCGGCTCGATCGAGATCGGCACCGTGACGCCGCGCCCGCAGGGCGGCAACCCGAAGCCGCGCATCTTCCGCCTGCCGCAGGCGCAGGGCATCATCAACCGCATGGGCTTCAATAACGGCGGCGTGGATGCCTTCGTGGCCAACGTGCAGGCATCGACCTTCTACCAGGACAAGCAGGGCGTGCTCGGCCTGAACATCGGCAAGAACGCCGACACCCCGATCGAGCGCGCCGCCGACGACTACCTGCACTGCCTGCGCAAGGTCTATCCCTACGCCAGCTATGTGACGGTCAACATCTCGTCGCCGAATACCAAGAACCTGCGCCAGCTCCAGGGGGAGTCGGAGCTCGACGCCCTGCTGGCGCAGCTGAAGGAAGAGCAGCTGCGCCTGGCCGACCAGCACAAGCGCTACGTGCCGGTGGCGCTGAAGATCGCACCGGACATCGACGGCGACCAGGTGCGCAACATCGCCGGCGCCCTGCTGCGTCACAAGATCGACGGCGTGATCGCCACCAACACCACGCTCAGCCGCACCGCCGTGCAGGGCATGCAGCATGGCGACGAAGCCGGCGGCCTGTCGGGCGCGCCGGTATTCGAACTGTCGAACACGGTGATCCGCCTGCTCAAGGCGGAGTTGGGCGACGCGCTGCCGATCATCGGCGTCGGCGGCATCATGCGCGGCGAGGATGCGCGCGCCAAGATCGAGGCCGGCGCCCAGCTGGTGCAGCTCTACACCGGCTTCATCTATGCCGGTCCGGCGCTGATCCGCGATTGCGCGGCCGCGCTGCGCCGCTAGAATCAGTCCTCGATACGGCGGCGGTAGGTCGCCGCGATGTTCGGGACGAAGTAGATGCCGTACGGTCCCAACGCCGCGACCGTCTGGAAGTAGACGTGCTTGCACAGGCCCAGCAGGCCGCCACGCCCGCCGAGATGCGCCCGCGCGCTGCGGTAATGTGCATAGTCTTCGAACTGCAGGAAGGACGAGGTGCGGCGGAAGTCGTGCAGTGCGGCGAAGACCTGCCCCGGCGACCAGAACAGGTTATTGTGCTGCATGTGCTTGCGACGGAACAGGCGGGCATAAGCGTCGCGCGCCGGCAGCGGCAGCCAATGACAGAACGGCAGTTCGGTATCGTGGCCGATGATCGGGAACAGCCGGTTCGGCGAGGTAATGACCAGCACGTCGCGCGTGATGCGCGCGAGTTCGCGCACGTAGGCCGGTTCGACCCCGGTATGCTCGATCACTTCGATGCAGTAGGCGGCATCGACCGCGCGGTCGGGAATCGGCAGGCTGGCGACCGAGGCATTGATCCACTCCATGCGCTCGGCGACGCCGAGGATGTCGGCGATTCGCCGTGCCGCTTCCAGCCGCGTATCGAAATACTCCACCACGATGACCCGCGCGTTCGTGCGCAGCGCGAAGGCGAACGCCAGCCAGCCATAGCCGGCCCCGATGTCGGCGACGATCGAAGGCTCCGGCTGCAGGCGCAGCAAGGGCTCGACGAAACTGTGGACATAGGAATCGATGACCGCGTTCAGGTCGAGTCCAGCGTACTCGCTGTGGCGGAAATGATCGACCTCGCGAATACGGGCGATCGTCTCGTCGGAGAGCCAGCGCGTGGGCGCCGCGACTTCGGGCACCCTTGCTGCAGGCGTCGGGATTTGACCAGCTTCACTTACCAGAGGTTCAGAGTTCGCCATGGTTTCCGCCCGTGAGTTTGCAGATATGCAATGGGCAATTTAACCATATTTAGTGATACTCAAGCATCCCTGGTAACCAGAAGTGTATAAATACAACAATAGTCTCGAAACCTGTCCAGGCGGCCTCGTGTTCAGGCAGCTTCGGTCGCCGCCTGCAGGGCCTTCTCGATATCCGCCCGCGTATAGCCCTGGGCAAAGCGCTCGATGAAGTGGTAGGCATAGGCGCGCAGGTAAGACCCCCTGCGCACCGCCAGCCGTGTCACGTTGGGCGCGAACAGGTGCGAGGCTTCGATCGCGCGCATCCCCTTGTCGCGTCCATGGTCGAAGGCCATCGAGGCCACGATTCCCACGCCCATCCCCAGCGCCACGTACTGCTTGATGACGTCCGAGTCCATCGCGGTAAGCACGATGTCCGGCGCCAGGCCCGCTTCGACGAAGGCCGCATCGATGTGGCTGCGGCCGGTGAAGCCGACGTCGTAGGTGATGAGCGGATACTCGGCCAGGTCTTCCAGCCGCAGCGGCGTGGCCGAGCTAAAGATCGGATGTCCTTCCGGCGCCACGATCAGGTGGCTCCAGCGGTAGCACGGGAAGGACACCAGGTCGGGGAAGGCCGACAGGCCTTCGGTCGCGATGCCGATGTCGGCCTTGCCCGACAGGACCCATTCGGCGATGTGTTCCGGTGCGCTCTGCTGCAGGGCGATGCGCACGCCCGGGAAGGCGTTGCGGAAGGACTGCACCACCTGCGGCAGCGCATAGCGCGCCTGGGTGTGGGTGACGGCCACCGTCAGGGTGCCGCTGTCCTGGGCCGCGAATTCGCGGCTGGCCTGCTGCAGGTTCTCGGCTTCCACCAGCAGCTTCTCGACGATCTTGAGGATGCCCTTGCCGGGCGGCGTCAGGCCGGTCAGGCGCTTGCCGTTGCGTTCGAAGATCTCGACCCCCAGCTCTTCCTCGAGCTCGCGGATCTGGCGCGATACCCCGGGCTGCGAGGTGAACAGGGCGTTGGCCACCTCGGTCAGGTTGAAGTCGCGGCGCGCGGCCTCGCGCACGGAGCGCAGCTGCTGGAAGTTCATATGCCCTCTCCCGCATCCACGAACACTTCGATGCGGCGCGGCTTGACCACCAGCGTCTCGCCTTCCTTGAAGCCCTGGCGCGAGAACAGCTCGTTCGGAATGACGGCCTCGATCAGCTGCTGGTTGTCGGCACGCTCGAGGTCGAGCTGGGCCAGCGGGCCGATCGCATGCGCGCGGCGCAGCTTCGCGACCACGCCGTCGGCGCCCGGCGTATAGCGTTCGACGTCGAGCTCGTGCGGACGCACATAGCCGATGCCTTCGCCGTTGCGCACGGCCGCATGTTCGGGCGCCTGGAACTGCACGTCGCCGCTGGCCAGCACGCCTTCGTGCACGCGGCCGTGGAACAGGTTGACGTTGCCCAGGAAGCCGTAGACAAAGGGCGAGGCCGGCTTGTTGTACACGGCGTCGGGCGTGCCGAGCTGCTCGACGCGGCCCTTGTTCATCAGGACCACCTGGTCGGCCACTTCCAGCGCTTCTTCCTGGTCGTGGGTGACGAAGATCGAGGTCACGTGCAGGTCGTCGTGCAGGCGGCGCAGCCAGCGCCGCAGTTCCTTGCGCACCTTGGCATCCAGCGCGCCGAAGGGTTCGTCGAGCAGCAGCACGCGCGGCTCCACCGCCAATGCGCGGGCCAATGCAATCCGCTGGCGCTGGCCGCCCGACAGCTGGGGCGGGTAGCGGTCGGCGATCCAGTCGAGCTGCACGAGTTCGAGCAGCTGGCGCACCTTGTCGCGGATCTGCTGCTCGGACGGGCGCTCCTTGCGCGGCTTGACGCGCAGGCCGAAGGCGACGTTCTCGAACACGGTCATGTGCTTGAACAGCGCATAGTGCTGGAACACGAAGCCGACCTGGCGCTCGCGCACGTGGCGGTGCGAGGCGTCCTGGCCGTCGAGCAGCACGGCGCCGGAGTCGGGATGCTCGAGGCCGGCGATGACGCGCAGCAGGGTCGTCTTGCCGCAGCCGGAAGGGCCGAGCAAGGCGGTCAGCTGCCCGTCCGGGAACTGGAGCGAGACGTCGTCGAGCGCGGTGAACTGGCCGAACTGTTTGCGGATATGCTGGACTTCGATGGTCATGCTGCGTGCTCCATATTACGTTCGTCTGCGGCTGCCTTCTTGGCCTGGTGCAGGCGCCATTCGATGAAACTCTTCACCGCCAGCGTTACCAGGGCGAGCAGCGCCAGCAGCGATGCGATCGCGAACGCGGCCGTGAAGTTGTATTCGTTGTAGAGGATCTCGACCTGCAGCGGCATGGTGTTGGTCTCGCCGCGGATGTGGCCCGACACCACCGACACCGCGCCGAACTCGCCCATGGCGCGGGCGTTACACAGGATCACGCCGTACAGCAGGCCCCACTTGATGTTCGGGATCGTCACGCGCCAGAAGGTCGACCAGCCCGAGGCGCCCAGCACCAGCGCCGCCTCTTCCTCTTCGGTGCCCTGCTGCTGCATCAGCGGGATCAGCTCGCGCGCCACGAAGGGAAAGGTAATGAAGATGGTGGCCAGCACGATGCCCGGCACCGCGAACAGGATCTTGATATCGTGCTCCGCCAGCCATTCGCCGAACCAGCCCTGGGCGCCGAACAGCAGCACGTAGATCAGGCCGGCGATCACCGGCGACACCGAGAACGGCAGGTCGATCAGGGTCAGCAGGATGCTCTTGCCGCGGAATTCGAACTTGGCGATGGCCCAGGCGGCGGCGACGCCGAACACCAGGTTCAGCGGCACCGAGATGCCGGCCGCGATCAGGGTCAGCTTGATGGCCGACAGCGCGTCCGGGTCGCGGATCGATTCGAGGTAGACGTCCCAGCCGCGCTTGAGCGCCTCATGGAACACGGCCGCCAGCGGCACGAACAGGAACAGGGTCAGGAAGGCCAGGGCCACCGCGATCAGCAGGTAGCGGACCCAGTCCGGCTCCAGCACGTTGTTCTTCGAACGGCGCACGGGGGCGGCGGCCTTTGGCGCCGGTTGGATGTTGTCGAGGACTGCGCTCATGCTTTGCCTGCCCGTTTGCGGGTCCATGCCTGCAGCAGGTTAATCGTCAGCAGCAGGATGAAGGAGATGACCAGCATTACCACCGCGATCGCCGTGGCGCCCGCATAGTCGTACTGCTCGAGTTTGGTGATGATGAACAGCGGCGTGATCTCGGACACCATCGGCAGGTTGCCCGCGATGAAGATCACCGAGCCGTATTCGCCGGTGGCGCGCGCGAAGGCCAGCGCGAAGCCGGTCAGCAGCGCCGGGACGATCGCCGGCAGCACCACGCGCCAGAAGGTCTGCAGCGGCGAGGCGCCCAGGCTGGCGGCGGCTTCCTCCAGCTCGCGTTCGGCTTCCTCGAGCACCGGCTGCACCGTGCGCACCACGAAGGGCAGGCCGATGAAGGTCAGGGCCACCAGCACGCCGAGCGGGGTGAAGGCCACCTTGATGCCGAACTTGGCCAGCTGTTCGCCGATCAGGCCATTGTGCGAGTACAGGGCGGTGAGCGTGATGCCGGCCACCGCCGTGGGCAGGGCGAAGGGCAGGTCGACCAGGGCGTCGATGATGCGCTTGCCCGGGAAGGTGTAGCGCACCAGCACCCAGGCCACGATGCCGCCGAAGATGACGTTGATGAAGGCGGCCAGCAGCGAGGCGCCGAAGCTGAGCTTGTAGGATGCGACCACGCGCTCGGAGGTGACGGCGGTCCAGAACGCGTCCCAGCTCATCGTGAAGGTCTTGAGGAAGACCGCCGACAGCGGGATCAGGACGATCAGCGCGAGGTAGAAAATCGTGAAGCCGAGCGAGATGCCGAAACCGGGGATGACCCGGCCGGGAGATCTGCGTGGCGCTATGGTTTGCATGGAAGCCCTTATAACGAATTCTTCTAACGGGATACCATAATCGCACGCAGCCCTTATATTACAAACGAAACTTTCCTCATTTGCATAGACGGTTTCGGCTATTAAGCCTTAGCAAAGAATTCAGAAAACCAGCTTGGCCGCCACGCCGGTCAGCGTGGTCGCCAGCAGGGCGCGCAACACGCGTTCCGGCACCTTGCGCGCGGCCATCGCACCCAGGGTAATGCCCGGCACCGAACCGATGAGCAGGGTCAGCAGCAGCATCCAGTCGATCGAGCCCAGCCACCAGTGGCCCACCGCGGCGATCGCGGTCAGCGGCACGGCATAGGCGATGTCGGTGCCGGCCACTTCGGCCGGCGTGAGGCGCGGATAGAGCATGACCAGCAAGGTGGCGCCGATCGCGCCGGCGCCGATCGAGGACACGGTGACCAGCACGCCCAGCACCGCACCCGAGATGATGGTGGCGGTGGTCAGCGCCCTGCCCTGCAGCTGGCGCCCGGGCCTGGCATTGACCCAGGCCAGCATGCGGGCGCGGAACAGCAGCGCGACCACGGTCAGCATGACGGAGACGGCGATCGAATAACGGATGAGCTGGCCGATTTCCGCGTCGAGCCCGCCGAAATGCTTGAGGGCCAGGGTCGCCACCAGCGCGGCCGGCAAGGCGCCCAGGCACAGGCGGCCGACGATAGCCCAGTGGACGGTGCGGTTGAAACGGTGGGTAACGGTGCCGACGCCCTTGGTGATGGACGCGAAGGCAAGGTCGGTGCCGACGGCGACCGACGGCGAGACGCCGAACAGCAGCGTGAGCAGCGGCGTCATGAGTGAACCGCCGCCCACGCCGGTCATGCCGACCAGTAGCCCTACTGCAAAACCCGCGATGATATACGTCGTCGACATGCCTTTACCCCCAAGTTAATGCACAGGGTAAGGGGACTCGGCAGTTAGGCAAACAACAGGTTTCTTATTTGCTTATGCGGGGTCATCGGCGGCAGTGCCGCCGATGACGGATGGCGGCAATTACTTGTTCGGCTGCGGGGTCAGGCGCAGGTAAGGCCGCGGCGAGGTATAGCCTTTCGGATACTTCTGCTGGATGACAGCCGGATCCTGCACGGTCAGCGGAATGATGACGTCGTCGCCGTCCTTCCAGTTGCCCGGGGTGGCCACGGTGTAGCCGTCGGTCAGCTGCAGGGCGTCGATCACGCGCAGCACTTCATCAAAGTTGCGGCCGGTGCTCATCGGGTAAGTGATCGTCAGGCGCACCTTCTTGGCCGGGTCGATCACGAACAGCGAGCGCACGGTGGCGGTGGCCGAGGCTTCCGGGTGGATCATGTCGTACAGGGTAGAGACCGATTTGTCGGCGTCGGCGATGATCGGGAAACCGACCACGGTCTGCTGGGTTTCTTCGATGTCCTTGATCCAGTCGCGGTGCTTGTCGGCCGGGTCCACCGACAGCGCGATCGCCTTGACGTTACGCTTGTCGAACTCCGGCTTCAGCTTGGCGGTCAGGCCCAGCTCGGTCGTGCAGACCGGGGTGAAGTCGGCCGGGTGCGAGAACAGCACCACCCAGGAATCGCCCGCCCATTCGTGGAAACGGATCTTGCCGATGCTGGAATCCTGCTCGAAATCGGGGGCGGTATCGCCAAGGCGTAAGCTCATCGTAATTTCTCCATGGTGGACGACGGGTGACTGGCCAGTCTAAGTGGACTCGGCCATTAATCAAACGACAGCTTTGTAATTTACTTAGAAAAATCGACTGTATAGCACCACTGCCCAAGTCGCCACTGCCAGAAGCAGGGTCAGGGCGACCGCCGCGCTGCCCATGTCCTTGGCCACTTTCGAGAGCGGATGGCGTTCGAGCGAGATGCGGTCGACGATCGCCTCGATGGCCGAGTTGATGATCTCGACGATCAGCACCAGGATCAGCACGCCGACCAGGACCAGTTTCTGGAAGCCCGACACCGGCAGCAGCAGGGCCGCCACGGTGGCGATGGCGATCACCACGACTTCCTGGCGGAAGGCGGCCTCGCTGCGCCAGGCCCAGGCCAGGCCGTCGCCGGTGTTGCGGCAGGCTGCGAGGATGCGGGCGATGCCGCGCTTGGTCTTGAACTCGCTGATCGGGTGTTCCATGGCTTTATTGAAAAGAATGCAGGACTGCCATTATGCCCCGCCGGCAAGACCTTGCACACCGATGCCCATCGGTTTGCATCTCCGTTTCACATCATGGTATAAAGGGGCAATACTGCACTGCACCAAGCACCTCATGAAAATGGAAAACCCAGAACTGGCAGCCGCGACACCGGGCAAGACGTCGATCCAGGTCATCGAACGCATGATGGCCCTGCTCGATGCGCTGGCCACCTACTCCGATCCGGTGAGCCTGAAGGAATTGTCGAAGGTCTCCGGCCTGCATCCCTCGACCGCCCACCGCATCCTGAACGACATGGTGGTCACGCGCTTCGTCGACCGGGTCGAGCCGGGTACCTACCGCCTCGGCATGCGCCTGCTGGAACTGGGGAACGTCGTGAAAAGCCGCTTGTCGGTGCGCGAAGCGGCGCTCGATTTCATGCGCGCCCTGCACAAGAAGACCCAGCAGACCGTGAACCTGTCGGTGCGCCAGGGCGACGAGATCGTCTACATCGACCGCGCCTATTCCGAGCGCTCCGGCATGCAGGTGGTGCGCGCGATCGGCGGCCGGGCGCCGCTGCACCTGACCTCGACCGGCAAGCTGTTCCTGTCGATCGACGACGCCAAGACGATCCGTGCCTATGCCACGCGCACCGGCCTGGCGGGTCACAACAAGAATTCGATCACCGACCTGGCGCGCTTCGAGCGCGAGCTGAGCCTGGTGCGGGCGCGCGGCTATGCGCGCGACAACGAGGAGCTGGAACTGGGCGTGCGCTGCATGGCCGCCGGCATCCATGACGACAGCGGCAAGCTGGTGGCCGGCCTGTCGATCTCGGCCCCGGCCGACCGCCTGCAGGAAGAATGGCTGGACGACCTGGTGCAGACGGCCTCAAGCATCTCTGCCACCCTGGGTTACCGCCCTGCCCCGGCGGTCTGAAGGGCTAGTGCAGCGCCGGCGCTGACACGGTGGCGGTGCTGATGATCTGCGTATCGTTCGCCCCCAGGGTACCCGGCGCCAGCACGTCGACCTTGCTCGGCGCCAGCGCTTCCAGGAAGCGGCGCACCCGGCCGGCATCGGCGGTGCGCGACATCTTTCCTTTCGAATCCAGGAACACCATGATCACGTTGCGGCCCTGGATGGCTGCCTGCATCACGAGGCAGCGCCCCGCTTCGTTGATGAAACCGGTTTTCTGCAGGCCGATGTTCCAGTCGGGCAGCGCCACCAGGTAGTTGGTGTTCGCGTAGCGCATCGGGCGGCCGCTCGCCTTCACGACCGAGTTCGGCGTGGTGGAAAATTCGCGCAGCAGCGGCTGCTGGTAAGCCGTGGAGACCAGGCGCGCCAGGTCGCGTGCGCTCGACACGTTGCGGCTCGACAGGCCGCTCGAGTCGACGAAAAGGGTGTCCTTCATTCCCAGCGTGCGCGCCTGGGCGTTCATGGCGGCCACGAAGGCGTCGATACCGCCCGGGTAGTTGCGCCCGAGCGCGGAAGCAGCCCGGTTTTCCGAACTCATCAGGGCAATGTGCAGCAGCTCGCGGCGCGTCATGCGCGTGCCCACCGGCAGGCGCGAGCTGGAATATTTGTGGCGGTCGACGTCGGCGTCGGTGATGCGCAGGGTTTCGTCCAGGTCTTGCCTGGCCTGCACCACGACCAGTCCGGTCATGAGCTTGGTGATGGAGGCGATCGGCAGGGCGACGTTGGCGTTTTTTTCGAACAGGACTTCGGAACTGTTCTGGTCGAGCACGAAGGCGACGTTCGAGCGCAGCGACAGCGGATCGGCGGTGCGGCGCAGGCCGGCGGCGTCGCCGGCCGTGCGGGGATCGATGGCGACGGTGGGCGCCGCGCGGCGCACCAGCTGGTAGGTGACCTTGCGCTTGCCGCGCACCATTTCCACGCGGCGCACCATGCGCTGGCGGTTGTCGTCCGCGATGACCTGGGCCAGGTCCTTGCGCTTGCCGCGCACGGCCTTGCGGGCCGTCGCGCGCTTCTTCTTGACGACCTTCTTCTTGGCAGCCTTGGATTTGGATTCGGCACCTGCGCCCACGCCCGCACCTGCACCCGCACCCGCACCCTGGACGGGCTGAAAGGCAAGCAGCAGCGAAACGATGGCAGCCAATGCAAGTTTGAACATCTGGAACCCTTCGGCGCAAACTGATGAGGTGCGGAATGAAGTTTAGCGGATCGAGACTTGATCGCAAGCGAAAATTAGATTCCGTGCGGCAATTCCCGATACCAACAAGCTTTTCCTATCAAGTATTTACAGCAACTACTCCAGGAAGCGCGCGAACTGTGCCGGCTTCTCGCGCTCGGTCACCAGCGTGTTTTCGATCTTGTGCGGATCGGCCCAGCCGAGCGCCATACCGCACACCACCATTTCATTCTCCGGCAACCCGAGCTGCTGCGCAATCACGCGGTGATACTGTGTGAAGGCCGCCTGCGGGCAAGTGTCGAGGCCGCGGCCGCGCGCGGCGACCATGATGTTTTGCAGGAACATGCCATAGTCGAGCCAGGAGCCCTGTTCCAGGATGCGGTCGATGGTGAAGATCAGGCCGACGGGCGCGTCGAAGAAGCGGTAGTTGCGCGCATGCTGGGCCGCCATGCCGGCCTTGTTGTCGCGCGTGAGTCCCAGCAGCGAATACAGGTCCCAGCCCACCTTGCGGCGGCGGTCGACGTAGGGCGAGATCCATTCGCGCGGATAGTAGGCATATTCCTCGGTGTGGCGGCGCGCCTGCTCGGGATCGGCGTTCACCGCCGAGATCGCCTCACTCAGGTCGCGGCGCGCCTGCCCCGTCAGCACATAGACCTTCCACGGCTGGGTGTTGGTGCCGGACGGGGCGCGCGCGGCCACCTCGAGGATGCGCTCGATGTCGTCCCGCTCGACCGGCTTGTCGAGGAAGGCGCGGATGGAACGGCGCGAGGTGATGGCCGCGTCGACGGCTTCCTGTTGGGGGCTGGTGATCATGGGGTCTCCTTGTTGTTCGACTGCTTGACGACGAATGCGACACCCAGCACGGCGACGACCATGCCGGCCAGTGCCAGGGGGCTGAAGGACTCGCCGAACAGCAGCCAGGCCATGACGGCGGTGGTGGGTGGGGTCAGGTACATGAGGCTGCTGACCTCGGTGGCGCGGCTGCGCCGGATCAGGGTGAACAGCAGGAACAGCGCGCCGATCGACAGCGCGAAAATCGACCACAGCCAGGCCGCGATGAACTCCCTGCTCCAGGTCACTGCCGAAAAGCGCAGGTCCAGGCCTTCCAGCACGATGGCCAGCGGCAGCAGCGCCACCACGGTGGCGGCGAACTGGATCACGGTCCCGGTGCGCAGATCGAAGCCCGGGCACCAGCGCTTCTGGTACATGGTGCCGGCCGTGATGCACAGCAGCGCGAACACGCACAACACGATGCCGGCCGCGCTCAGGCCGGCCAGGTGCAGCTTGGCGTGTACCACCAGCGCCACACCGGACAGGCCGAGCACGAAACCGAACCATTGGCGCGGCCGTACCCGCTCGCCGATCAGGGGCGCCGCGGCTGCCGTGAGGACAGGCTGCATGCCGACGATGAGGGCGGTCAGCCCGGCCGGCATCCCGAGCTCGATGGCGGCCCATACACCGCCGAGGTAGCCGGCCTGCAGCAGCAGTCCCGCGACCGCGACGTGCAGCAAGCGGCCGCGCGGCCAGGGCGCGCGCAGGATGAACACGACCGGCAGCAGCACGGCCAGCACGCCCAGGCAGCGCAGGATCAGGAAGGTAAGCGGCGGCGCATACGGCAGGCCGAGCTTGGCGACGATGAAACCGGTACTCCACAGGAACACGAACAGCAGCGGCACCGGCGACAGCCAGGATGCGGACGGGACGGGATGGGTGCTGGTGCTGGAGGACATGGGTGAATGCTGCACAGCAGCTTATTCCGAACGACTTGGTGAAAATACAAGCCATGAGTCTACCACGCTGTCGTAAGCGGCCTTGGCGCTGCCGCTGTTTCAAGGTTTCTTGCGTTAAATCAAGCCTAAGTCTTTGAAATTTCTTGTAATCAATGCATTCAAGAAATTTATGAACACATTATGGTGCGTCGCATCAAATTCGCTTGACTCACCCGAAAACATGGTTGAAAATCGGGTCTGTTGCGGTGCACAAAAAAGAGTTTCGTCGAAACTACGCGAATAAAACCTGCCTCACCGGTCCAAGCAACATTTCATCCACTGTACTTATTGAAATTTGGAGATCCACATGTTTGCAATCCCTGAGCAGTTCTCGAATGCTACCAAAGCCAACCTGGAGTCGCAGTTCGCGCTGATGTCCTCGCTGACTGCCAAGACCTTCGAAAGCATGGAGAAACTGGTCGAGCTGAACATCAGCACTGCCCGCAGCACCCTGGAAGAGTCGTCGAATGTCACCCGCCAGCTGCTGAGCGCCAAGGATCCGCAAGAATTCTTCTCGCTGACCGCTTCGCAAGCCCAGCCGACCGCTGAAAAAGCCCTGTCGTACAACCGCCAGCTGGCCGCCATCGCCACCGGCACCGGCGCCGAGTTCTCGAAGGCCGCCGAAACCCAGATCGTCGAAACCAACCGCAAGGTCATCGCCCTGGTCGACGAAGTGAGCAAGAACGCCCCGGCCGGTTCGGAAAGCTTCGTTGCCGCCGTCAAGACCGTGATCAGCAACGCCAACGCCGGCTACGAGCAGTTCAGCAAGACCAGCAAGCAAGCTGCCGAAGCGATCGAAAACAACGTCAACGCCGCGGTGAGCCAATTTTCGGCTACTGCTCGCAAGGCTACCGCTACTGCGGCTGCTGGGACCCAGACGGCTGCCGCCTAAGCTGCGACTCGTCAGATGAAAAAGCCGGGACGGCGACGTCCCGGCTTTTTGTTTTTGCGCCTGCCGGCATCACTCTCCCAGGTAGGCCGCCTGCACCCGCGGATCGTTCAGCATGTCCGCCGCATTCCCGCTCATGGTCAGGCTTCCCGACTCCATCACATAGCCCCGGTGCGCGGCCTGCAGCGCCAGCCTGGCGTTCTGCTCCACCAGCAGAATCGTGATCCCCTGCCGCGAGACCTCGCGGATCACCTCGAAGATCTTCTCCACCATGATCGGCGCCAGGCCCATCGACGGCTCGTCGAGCAGCAGCAGGGTCGGATGGCACATCAGCGCGCGTGCCATGGCGAGCATCTGCTGCTCGCCGCCCGACAAGGTGCCCGCCAGCTGGCCGGAGCGCTCCTTCAGGCGCGGGAACACGGCATACCACTTCTCGATATCCTGGGCGATCGCTGCCTTGTCATCGCGCGTGTAGGCGCCCATCAGGAGGTTCTCGTGGATCGTCATGCGGGTGAACACGCCCCGCCCTTCCGGCACCATGGCCAGCTTGCGCTGCACCATGCGGAAGGATGGCGTGCCGCGCAGCGACTGGCCGAGATAGCTGATCTCTCCTTCGAGCTTGCAGGACGGAAGGGTGCCGGTGATGGCTTTCAGCGTGGTGGTCTTGCCGGCGCCGTTGGCGCCGATCAGGGTCACCAGCTCGCCCTTGTTGACCTCCAGGTCCAGGCCTTTCACGGCCTTGATGCCGCCGTAGGCGACCTTCAGGCCAGCTATTTTCAGGATGTTGTCGCTCATTGCTGCGCTCCGCCGAGATAGGCCTTGATCACGGCCTCGTTCTTCTGGATCTCGGCCGGCAGACCTTCCGCGATCTGCTTGCCGTACTCGAGCACCGTGATGCGGTCGCACAGGCCCATCATCAGCTTGACGTCATGCTCGATCAGCAGCACGGTCCTGCCTTCGTTCTTGATCTTTACCAGCAGCTCGCGCAGGGCCAGCTTCTCGGTGGCGTTCATGCCGGCCGCCGGTTCGTCCAGCGCCAGCAGCTGCGGATCGGTGGCCAGCGCGCGCGCGATCTCGAGGCGGCGCTGGTCGCCATAGGACAGGTATTTCGCGGTGCGATGGGCGAACTGGCCGATGCCGACGAAATCCAGCAGCTCCTGGGCGCGCCGGCGGATCGCCGCTTCTTCCTCGCGCGCCGCCTTGTGGCGGAAGATAGCGCCGAACACGCCCTGGCGGGTGCGCACGTGGCGGCCCACCATCACGTTTTCGAGCGCGCTCATCTCGCCGAACAGGCGGATGTTCTGGAAGGTACGCGCGATGCCGGCTTTCGCCACTTCGTGCGGAGCCGAAGGCGAGTACGGCTTGCCGGCCAGTTCGAAGCTTCCGCTGTCCGGCTGGTACAGGCCGGTAATCACGTTGAAGAAGGTGGTCTTGCCGGCGCCGTTCGGGCCGATCAGGCCGACGATCTGGCCGCGCTCGATGCGGATGCCGACGTCAGTGAGCGCCTGCAGGCCGCCGAAGCGCTTGTTCACGCCACGGATGTTCAGAAGGATCTCGCTCATGCCTTGGCCTCTTCTTCTTCCTCGCGTGCCAGTGCGGCATTCGGGCGGTCTTCCTTGTTCGGCGACGGCCATAGCCCGGCCGGACGCGCCAGCATGATCAGCACCAGCGCCAGGCCGTACAGCAGCTGGCGCAGCACCTCGGCCTCGATCACGACGGTGCCGAACAGCGCCTGCTGCGCCGGTTCCACCACGTGGCGCAGCACTTCCGGCAAGGCCGCCAGTAGTACGCCCCCCAGCACCACGCCCGGGATATGGCCGATCCCGCCCAGCACCACCATCGCCAGCACGGCGATCGATTCCGTCAGCGAGAAGGATTCCGGCGACACGAAGCCCTGGAAGGCGCCGAACATCGCGCCGGCCACGCCGCCGAAGGAGGCGCCCATCGCGAAGGCCAGCAGCTTGACGTTGCGGGTGTTGATGCCCATGGCCTTGGCCGCGATCTCGTCCTCGCGGATCGCCACCCAGGCGCGGCCCAGGCGCGAATGCTGCAGGCGGCTGGTGACGAAGATGGTCGCGATGGTGAGAAACAGGAAAAGGAAATAGTAGGCGTTCACCGAGGGCATCGAGAAGCCGCCGACCTGCACCGTGGCCTGCGACCCGGCCTCCCCTGCCAGCGACACTCCGAACACGCGGATCGGGTCGATCATGTTGATCCCCTGCGGCCCGTTGGTGAAGTTGATCGGGTCGTTCAGGTTGTTCATGAAGATGCGGATGATCTCGCCGAAGCCGAGGGTCACGATGGCGAGGTAGTCGCCGCGCAGCTTCAGGGTCGGGGCGCCCAGCAACGCGCCGAACAGGGCCGCCACCAGCGCCGCCAGCGGCACGATCGCCCACACCGACAGGTGGATGCCGTTCTGCTGGATCTCCGGGCCGAAGAAGGCCACCAGCGCCTCGCCCAGCGCGGGCGAATAATAGATGACGGACTCCAGCAGCGCCGCGAACTGCGGCGAGGAGAACAGGCCGACCAGGTAGGCGCCCACCGCGAAGAAGGCGATGTAGCCCAGGTCGAGCAGGCCGGCGAAGCCGACCACGATGTTCAGGCCCAGCGCCAGCATGATGTACAGCAGCGCGATGTCGATGATGCGCACCCAGGAATTGCCGAACTGGGAAGCGATGAAGGGGAAAACCAGCATCAGGGCCAGCACGATTCCCATGCTGGCATAGGCCCGGCGCGGCTTGTGCTGGACGTCGAAAGTCAGGAGTGCCATGGTGTGTGTCCTCCGTGGTTCAGGCGCGGTCCGCCACGCGCTCGCCCATGATGCCGGACGGGCGCAGGGTCAGCACGAGGATGAGCACGACGAAGGCGAAGATGTCCTGGTAGTGGCTGCCCAGGAAGCCGCCGGTCAGGTCGCCGATGTAGCCGGCGCCGAGTGCTTCGATGATGCCCAGCAGGATGCCGCCGATCATGGCGCCGTAGATGTTGCCGATCCCGCCCAGCACGGCGGCGCAGAAGGCCTTCAGGCCCGGCAGCACGCCCATGGTGAAGGTGATCGACGCATAGTTGGCGCCCCACATCACGCCAGCCACCGCGGCCAGCGCGGCGCCGATGGCGAAGGTGGCGACGATCACGCGGTTCGAATCCACGCCCATCAGGCCGGCCACGCGCGGGTTCTCGGCCACGGCGCGCATGGCGCGGCCCATGCGGGTGCGCTCGACCAGCAGCACCAGGCCGACCATGGCAAGCGCCGCCAGCACCAGCAGCAGGATCTGGGTGTGCGAGATCAGGGCGCCGCCGATCGACACCGGCTCGGGCGAGAGCAGTTGCGGGAAAGGCAGCGGGCTGCGGCCCCAGATCATCATGGCGAAGGTCTGCAGCAGGATCGACACGCCGATCGCCGTGATCAGGGGCGCCAGGCGCGGCGCGTTGCGCAGGCGGCGGTAGGCGACGCGCTCGATCAGGATGTTGACCAGGATCGCCACCGGAATGGCGCCGAGGATGGCGGCCGCCAGCTGCACATAGCCCGGCAAGCCGGGCGCGTAGGCCTCGAGCAGCTTGAGGATGCTCAGGCCGATCATCGCGCCGATCATCAGCACGTCGCCGTGGGCGAAGTTGATCAGGTTGAGCACCCCGTACACCATCGTGTAGCCGAGGGCGACCAGGGCATACATGCTGCCCAGCACCAGGCCGTTGAGGATCTGTTGAATGAAGGTTTCCATTGTGCGTCCGCTCTTTCGTGACGGGCCAAGAAAAACGGCACTTCGGGTATCCCCGCAGTGCCGTTCATGGCCTGGCGTTCATGTTCCGATTGCCGCCATCATAACTTGGCAAATGGAAAACTTACACTGGAAAACGCTCCACTCCGGCAAATATGCTCCGATGTAAAGACAGCCGATTCAGGCCGCCTTTGCCCCGTCCAGCCCTTTCGGCAGTGGGAACACCACATTCTCCTCGACGCCTTCGAGGGCGCGCACGCTGGCCGCGCCCAGTTCCTTGAGCCGGTCGATCACGGCCTGCACCAGCACTTCCGGGGCCGAGGCGCCGGCCGTCACGCCGATGCGTTTCTTGCCAGCAATCCACTGCGGGTCAATCGCGGTGGCGTTATCGACCATGTAGGCCGGGGTGCCCATCTTGTCCGCCACTTCGCGCAGGCGGTTCGAGTTCGAGCTGTTCGGGCTGCCGACCACGACCACGACTTCCACCTGCGGCGCGAGGAACTTGACGGCTTCCTGGCGGTTGGTGGTGGCGTAGCAGATGTCGCCCTTCTTCGGTTCGATGATGTTCGGGAAGCGCGCCTTCAGCGCGGCGATGATGTCGGCGGTATCGTCCACCGACAGCGTGGTCTGCGAGACGTAGGCCAGCTGGTCCGGGTTGCCGACCTGCAGCGTGGCGACATCGTCCACGGTCTCGACCAGATACATGCCCGCTTCGGCCTGGCCCATGGTGCCTTCGACTTCCGGGTGGCCGTCGTGACCGATCATGACGATCTCGCAGCCCTGCTTGCGCATCTTGGCCACTTCCACGTGGACCTTGGTCACCAGCGGACAGGTGGCGTCGAAGATGGTCAGGCCGCGCGCCTCGGCATCGGCACGGACGGCCTTCGAGACGCCGTGGGCCGAGAACACCAGGGTGTTGCCGGCCGGGACGTCTTCGAGATTTTCGATGAAGATCGCGCCCTTGTTGCGCAGGTCTTCGACCACATAGGCGTTGTGCACGATTTCGTGGCGTACATAGATCGGGGCGCCGAACTGGCGCAGGGCGCGCTCGACGATTTCGATGGCACGGTCGACGCCGGCGCAGAAGCCGCGCGGCTGGGCAAGCAGAATCTCGTTGTCCATGAA
This sequence comes from Telluria sp. ZB4P36, assembly GCF_059685865.1. Taxonomy (NCBI): domain Bacteria; kingdom Pseudomonadati; phylum Pseudomonadota; class Betaproteobacteria; order Burkholderiales; family Oxalobacteraceae; genus Telluria; species Telluria sp. ZB4P36. Next base: position 3,067 of record NZ_JCASIE010000027.1, on the reverse strand, counting down.
GGTTTCCTGTTTTACAGAACCGAAATCAGTTTCACTTCGAATTGCAGGGCCTGGCCGGCCAGCGGGTGGTTGAAATCGAACAACGCGCTGGTCTCGCGCATTTCCAGCAGCACGCCGGCGAAGCGGCCGCCCTTGGGCGCGTTGAACTCGATCAGCTCGCCCACCTTGTAGTCGGCGTCCGGCACCGAGTTCTCTTGCAGCGTCGCCTTCGACACCGCCTGGATCAGCTCCGGGTTGCGTTCGCCGAAGGCGTCGAGCGCGCTGAGCTGGAAAGTCTGGTGCGCCCCTTCCGGCAGGCCGATGAGGCGCGACTCGAGGAAAGGTGCCAGCTGGCCCTGGCCCAGCAGCAAGGTGGCCGGGGTGCCGTTGAAGGTAGTGATGAGATCAGTACCGTCGGCGGTGGCAAGCCGATAATGCAGGGTCAGGTAGGACGATTCGTTGACGACTGGTGCGTTGGACATGTTCTTTGTGGTGACAGGCAGGCCTGTTGCAGGCAAACCGCTATTGTAAGCCACGCCCGACTCTCGCGCCGTGGCGTGCCCTTATTTATGGCAAGGATCAGACAATGAGAATCACTGAATGGCCGGAAGAGCAACGCCCGCGCGAGCGGCTGTTGCGCGGTGGCGCCGGCGTGTTGTCGGACACCGAACTGCTGGCGATCTTCCTGCGCGTGGGTGTGGCGGGCAAGAGCGCGGTGGCGCTGGCGCGCGACATGCTCGACCATTTCGGCTCGCTGCACCGGCTGCTGCACGCCAGCTCGAGCGAATTCGGCGCCCTGCACGGGCTCGGCCCGGCCAAGTATGCCCAACTGCAGGCGGCGATCGAACTGACGCGGCGCGCCGTGGCCGAGGAGTTCGAGCGCGAGGGCATGTGCTCGCCGGAAGCGGTGCGCGCCTGGCTGCGCCACCAGTTCGCGCTGCAGGCGCACGAATCCTTCGTCGTGCTCTTCCTCGACGTCAAAAACCGCCTGATCACATTCAGAGAAATGTTTAGGGGCACACTGACTCACACCAGCGTCTACCCGCGTGAAGTCGTCAAGGCAGCCTTGCAGTGCAATGCGGCGGCGCTGATCCTGGCGCACAACCACCCCTCCGGCGTGGCCGATCCGAGCGAGGCCGACCTGCGCCTGACGACGGCCCTGGTGCAGGCCCTGGCCCTGGTCGACATCCGCGTACTCGACCACTTCGTGGTAGCCGGGACACAGGTGCACTCGTTCGCCGAACACGGCCAGCTGTAAGGACGAAAGACGGAATATCAGCGTGAAAACAGGGTGTTACATCACTCAAGGGCAAATGTTAAATCCATTGAATGATATAAGACACAATTGTTTTTCGCAAGTGATTGATTTGTCGTGGGTTTCCGCGCTATACTCTCGTTTTTCCAAATTTGGATATTCTTAAGGAGTGCACTATGGCACGTGTCTGCCAAGTTACCGGCAAGGGAGTGATGGTTGGCAACAACGTCTCCCACGCTAACAACAAAACCAAGCGTCGTTTCCTGCCGAACCTGCAGAACCGCCGCATCTTCGTGGAATCGGAAAACCGCTGGGTCTCCCTGCGTCTGTCCAACGCCGGTCTGCGCGTGATCGACAAGCTCGGCATCGACGCCGTGCTGGCCGACATGCGTGCCCGTGGCGAAAAAGTTTAATTAGGGAGCTATCATGGCAAAAACTGGCCGCGACAAAATCAAGCTGGAATCGACCGCAGGTACCGGTCACTTCTACACCACCACCAAGAACAAGCGCACCATGCCGGCGAAGATGGAAATCACCAAATTCGACCCGAAGGCACGCAAGCACGTGATCTACAAGGAAACCAAGATCAAGTAATCGATCTTGTTTCTGCGAAAAAGCCGCCCGTTTCGACTGGCGGCTTTTTTATTGCAGCTTGACTCCGCTCAGCGGCACGGAGATGCATATATTGCCATTTTCGCCGGACCGTGAAAGCATAGGGCGTTGTCGACTTCACCACGCACAGCATGCGCCATCTGCTGACATGTCCCGTGTTGTCCCTGGCCGCCTGCCTGCTGTGCGCCTTGCCTGCGCACGCCCAAGCTCCCTCCCCCGACGGCTTGCCGACGGTGGAAGTCAAGGCTGCCCGCACCCGCCTGCTGCCCTACAAGGAATGGTTCTACCCGATGGCCAAGGCGGTCCAGCAGAGCCTGGCCGGACGGGCTGCACTGGCGGTCCAGCTGCGGCCGGCTCGGGCGGGCGTGCGCACCGACGACCTGTCCCTGTGGCTCGAAGGTGGCGGCGAATCGCTGCAGGTGCGCGCGGGCGAACACGGCCTGTACATCGTCCCGGTCGCCGACCGCATTGCACAGCTGGACGGCAGCTTTTCGATCAACAAGAATCCCGCCGACCTGCGCGCCAACCTCGTGCTGATCCCCACCCTGGCGCCGGATGCCTGGACGGTGGGCGAAATGCGGCGCCTGCTGCTCGACGTGCATGCGACCATCGATCCGCTGGTGCCATGGCACCATCGCCTCCTGAACCGGGTCTCGATGCGCAAGCTGGGCGTGTCCGTGTGCAGCCTGTCGCCGAACGCCTACGTCGAGGTCCGCGACGGCAATCGCCTGCTGGCGCGCTATCCGACCAGCGAGCCGGTGCGCAATCACGCGAACTCCCCCGTCTATTGCCACCGCTTCACGGGCAACGAAGACTTCGATCCGCGCGCCCGCCTGGTGCTGCCGGAAGATGCGCAGGTGCTGCTGATTTGAGGAAAGTAAAAAAAACGGCTCCCGAAGGAGCTTGACTCTAGTCGAACCAAATGTGAACTGAAGTGTCCTAATGTGACCATGGAAAGCACGATAGGGATCAGACAGGCCACGAAGCTGGTGGGGGCCACGGTGAAGACGCTGCAGCGCTGGGACCGGGAGGGGCGGTTCGTCCCGGCGGCGCTCACCGCCAGCGGGTGGCGCCGCTACACCGAGCGCCACCTGCGCGCGGCACTGGAGAGCGACCATGTTGCTGGCGCACCGGATCAGGATTGACGCGAGCGCAGCCCAACGCGACTATTTCGCGCGCGCGGCCGGCACTGCCCGGCGCGTCTGGAATTGGGCCCTGGCC
>NZ_JCASIE010000026.1:0-63852 GCF_059685865.1 Telluria sp. ZB4P36 | reverse complement strand
TCCTCCCCACGCTCGGTCGCCCTCACGCAGTTGCGCTTCACTTCGCTCACTGTGGTCAGCTCGCGGCGGGACTTGCACCCGCAAGAGTGCGCCCATGCTGGGCGCACAAAAAAACGCGAACCCTCGGGTTCGCGTTTTTGCCGGCTGCAGCGCGGTATTACTTCTTGGCCGCCGAGGCGATCTTCTTCGCCGCCGGCTTGCGCGCCGCCGTCTTGGCCGGCGCCTTCGCGGCCTTGGCTGCGGTTTTGGCCGCGGTTTTGGCTGGTGCCTTGCGCGCCGCCTTCACCGGTGCCGCCGCGCCGTCTGCGCCTTCCGCTCCCTCGGCAGCGCCATCGTCCGCAGCCGCCTTGGTCTTCGCGCCCGGCTTGGCCTTGCGCTCCTCGAACTCGAAGCTGATCTTGCCGTCCTTGCCGCGTACCAGGAAGGCCTTGAAAGCGCGGCGGGTGCGCTGCGACACGAAGCCCGGCAGCAGGTCGGTCTTACCGTCGTTGAGCAGCTTGGCCATCTGCTCAGGCAGGATCTCCTGCTGCAGGATGATGCGGCCGCTGCGGAAATCGCAGGCCTTCGGCTTGGCGACCGTCTTCTCGCACACGTAGGCCAGGCCCATCTCGTACACACCGGCAGCGCACTTCGGGCAGGGTCCGAGCACGGTCTGGCCGGTGAAGTCGACGCCCTCGCCTTCCTCGCCGTCGTCCTGGTCCTGGCCGAAGTCGAATTCGAGCTTGAAGTTCTTGATGTCTTCATCGCGCACGATGCGCAGGATCGCCGCGAACGGACGGCCCATCTTCGAGCGGAAACCCTGCAGCGGACCGATGGTGCGGTTCTTCAGCAGTTCTTCGACCTCACTGATCTCGAACTGGCGGCTGCCCGGCGTCTTCGACATCGAGAACTCGCACTTGGTGCAGGCGAAGCGGCGGTAGTTTTCCTTGACCACGCCGGCGCAGTTCGGGCACGGCGTCTGCAGGGTCGCGTAGTCGCCCGGGATGGTCTCGTTGTCGTATTCCTTGGCGCGCTTGACGATAATCTGCGTCATCTGCTGGATCTCGCGCATGAACTCGTCGCGCGAGATCTTGCCCTTCTCCATTTGCGACAGCTTGAATTCCCATTCGCCGGTCAGCTCGGGCGCGGTCAGTTCGTTCACGCCCAGGCCGCGCAGCAAGGTCATCAGCTGCGAAGCCTTGGCGGTCGGGATCAGCTCGCGGCCTTCGCGCACCAGGTATTTTTCGGTGAGCAGGCCTTCGATGATGGCCGCGCGCGTCGCCGGCGTGCCCAGGCCCTTGCCGGCCATGGCGTCGCGCAGCTCGTCGGAGTCGACCAGCTTGCCCGCGCCTTCCATGGCCGACAACAGCGTCGCTTCGGTATAGCGTGCGGGCGGCTTGGTGACCAGGCCGTTCGGGTTCACCTTGTCGGCCAGGACCTTCTCGCCCTTCTGCACCGGCACCAGGTTGGCGCCGTCCTTGTCGTCGGTCTGCGATTCCTTGCCGTAGATCGCCAGCCAGCCGGGGTTGGTCATCACCTTGCCCTCGGTCTTGAACTGGTGACCCGAGACCTCGGTGAAGCGGGTCGTCACCAGGAACTCGGCCGGCGGGAAGAACACGGCCAGGAAGCGGCGCGTGACCAGGTCATACAGCTTCTGTTCCGGCTCGGTCAGGTTCTTCGGGATGACACCGGTCGGGATGATCGCGAAGTGGTCCGATATCTTGGTGTTGTCGAAGATGCGCTTGTTCGGCTTGACCCAGCCATTCTTCAGTACCTGCTTCGAGAACTGCTGGTAGTTGTTGGTGTCGTTCAGCGACTCCATCGTGCTCTTGACGGTAGCGATGTAGTCTTCCGGCAGGTGGCGCGAATCGGTACGCGGGTAGGTCAGCACCTTGTGCTTCTCGTACAGCGCCTGGGCCAGGCCGAGGGTGTTCTTGGCCGAGAAGCCGAAGCGGCCGTTGGCCTCGCGCTGCAGCGAGGTCAGGTCGAACAGGGCCGGCGCCATCGAGGTGGTCGGCTTCGATTCCTCGGTGACCACGCCCTGCTTGCCGCGGCAGGCGGCGACGATGGAATCGGCGGCGGCCTTGCTCCACAGGCGCTCGGCGCGCTTCTCCGGATCGTTCTCGTCCTTCTTGAAGTTCTGGTCGAGCCAGCGGCCTTCGTAGATGCCGGCCGCGCACACGAATTCGGCGCGCACTTCCCAGTAGTCGCGCGGGACGAACTTCTTGATCTTCTCTTCGCGCTCGACCACGATCGACAGGGTCGGGGTCTGCACCCGGCCGACGGTGGTCAGGTAGAAGCCGCCCTCCTTCGAGTTGAAGGCGGTCATGGCGCGGGTGCCGTTGATGCCGATCAGCCAGTCCGCCTCCGAGCGGCAGCGCGCCGCATCGGCCAGCGGCAGCATCTCGTCGTCGCTGCGCAGGTTATTGAAACCGTCGCGGATCGCGCCCGGCGTCATCGACTGCAGCCACAGGCGCTTGACCGGCTGCTTCGCCTTCGCATTCTGCGCGATCAGGCGGAAGATGAGTTCTCCTTCGCGGCCCGCGTCACATGCGTTGATCAGGGTGGTGACGTCCTTGCGCTTGATCAGCTTGTTCAGCACCTTGAGGCGCGATTCGGTCTTGGCGATCGGGTTCAGCGCGAAGTACGGCGGGATCATCGGCAGGTGCGTGAAACTCCATTTGCCGCGCTTGACGTCGAACTCTTCCGGCACCGCGATTTCGAGCAGGTGGCCGACCGCGGACGACAGCACGTACTGGTCGGACTCGAAGTACTCATCGTGCTTGGTAAAGCCGCCCAGCGTCTTCGCGATGTCGTTCGCGACCGACGGCTTCTCGGCGATGATGAGGGATTTGGTCATAGTGTTTCTCGGGTGCTCTATATATAAGTGGCTTTTGCCCGCGCATCATACATGCTTGCGGACTGACGGTTGTCAAAAACCGTAGTGTCTGATTAGTAACAGTCTGGATTGAGCGGCCAATGATAAGCGCGATGCCAGCTGCACTGCAAGTGTGCGCATCTGCATCGCTGTTGCCAAGGAGCACTACCAAGATGGGGCGCGGATGGTGTTTCGGGCTCAGGCGTCGTGATGTTCGCCGCGCCGCACCACCTGCAGGGAGAGGATGGTCACGGGGCCCGCGCGCAGCAGATTCATCGACGAGACCAGCATTCCGGCGGCGCGCGCCGGCGCCACTTCCGGTCCCGGCAGGTCGAGCAGGAAGTCCTTGCCTTCGAGGTAGCCGCCGTTGGTGAAGCCGATGCGGAAGGCCAGTTTGACGCGCCAGGCCGAAGCAGGATCGGCGACATACGGCGCGGCATCCCCGGCAGGCATGAAGGAACGAGGGAGGCCGGCATTCACGGTCGCGCTCCCTTCAGGCCGACGTACAGGCGCGCACCGAACAGGTTGATGCACAGGCCGAGGATGACGAGGGCGAAGGCGAGGAGTTTCCAGGGCTGCAGTTCCTCGCCCAGCACGGCGCTGGAGGAAGCCATGCCGAACACCGGCACCATCAGGGTCAGCGGCGCCACGCTGGCGGCCGGGTAGCGGCTCAGCAGCCAGTTCCAGACCGCGAAGCCCAGCAAGGTGGTCGGGTAGACCAGGTAGGCAATCGCCGCCAGCGTCTCCCAGCGCAGGAATGCCAGGCTGGCGGCGATGCGTGCCGGGCCTTCGAGTGCGAGGGACAGCGCCAGCATGGGCCCCGCCGCCGCCAGGCTGCCCCATACCACCAGGGCGAACATGTTTACCCGCCCCATGCGCTTGGCCAGCAGGTTGCCCGCCGCCCAGGACAGGGCGGCCAGGATCACCGCGCCGAGGCCCGCGGCCGTCACGTCCTGCCCGAGGTGGGCCGCCACCACCACGATGCCCGCGAACGCGACCAGGGCGCCCAGCACCTGGACGCGCGCCGGGCGCTCGTTCAAGAAGAGGGCCGCCAGCGCGATGGTCATGAAGGACTGCAGCTGCAGGGCGAGCGACGCCAGGCCGGGCGAGACGCCGAGCCCGATGCCGCTGAACAGAAATGCGAACTGCAGGCCGAACATGACCAGGCCATAGACGGCAACCTGCCGCAAGGGCACGGCGGGCCGCCCGACGAAGAAGACCGCCGGAAAGGCCGCCAGCGCGAAGCGCAGGGCGCACAGCAGTAGGGGCGGCATGTGATTCAGACCGAGCTTGATGACGACGAAGTTGAAACCCCAGATGGCGACGATGCCGAAGGCGGCGAGCAGGTGCAGAGGATGCATGATGAACTCTTGAACGAAATTAACTTTATACCCGCGAAAGCTGATCAAGAAAAACGCTTTATACTCACGCGTACTTGAATGCCATTCACATGTCCCTGCCACCTCTGCATACCCTGCGCGCGTTCGAAGCCATCGGCCGCCTCGGCAGCTTTACCCTCGCCGCCCGCGAGCTGCACCTGACCCACAGCGCAGTCAGCCATCAGATGCGCGCGCTCGAATCGTCGCTGCAGGTGACACTGATCGATCGCTCGCGGCGCGAGGTCGCGCTGACGCCCCAGGGCCGGCAATTCCTCGCCACGGTGCGGCCGCTGCTGCTGCAGCTCCGCGAGGCGGCCGAGGCCCTGCGCCAGGCCGGACGCCGGCGCCTGCATATCAACGTCCTGCCCTCCTTTGCCGCGCGCTGGCTGCTGCCGCGCCTGGGCGATTTTTTCCTGCGCCACCCCGACATCGAAGTCGAAGTCGCCGCCACCCAGGCCCTGGTCGACCTGCATGCGGCGGGCGCCCAGCTGGCGATCCGCTATGGCGAGGGACAATGGACCGGCGCGCATAGCGAGCGCCTGTTCGACGAGGAGCTCTTCCCCGTCGCCAGCCCGGCCTACCTGGATGAACATGGCATCGCCAGTTCCGCCGGGCTGGCCCAGGCCACCCTGCTGCGCGACGATTACCATGACTGGGATGCCTGGCTGGGCGCCGCCGCGCTGGACCCGGCCTGCTGCAGTTTCGGCGCCGTCTACGGCGATTCGGCGCTGGTGCTGCAGGCTGCGGAAACCGGCCAGGGCGTGGCGCTGGCGCGCGGCCGGCTGGCCCTCGATGCGCTGCGGGCGGGCCGGCTGCGCCGCGTCGGCGAGCTGGCGATTTCCTCGCCTGCCGCGTACTTCCTGGTGACGCCGCGCGACGCCCGGGCAAGTCCCGAGGTCGAGGCATTCGCCGCGTGGATGCGCGGATGCGCGGCTATACCAGCTTGATCGATACCACGCCGGCCAGCAGGACCGCCGCTCCCAGCAGGCGCACCCGCGACACCGCGCCGCCCGGCAGCCCGAGCAGACCGAAACGGTCGACCACGATCGAGACCAGCTGCTGGCCGGCGATCGTCAAGCCGACGGTGGCGGCGGCGCCGATGTGCGGCATTGCCGTGAACACGCTGGTCACGTAGCAGGCGCCCACCAGGCCGCCGAGCCAGCCCCACGGGGGCATGGACGCCAGGCCCGCCGCACGTGGCCGCCCGGCCAGGCCCGCCGCCAGCGCCGCGAGGAAGACGGCCAGCATCCCGAGCGCCGCCACCGCGAAGCTGGTCAGCGCCACCGCAAGGGGCGCGCCGAGCACCCGCACGAAGGAGACGTTGACCGCGCCCTGCAGCGGCAGCAGTGCACCGGACAAGGCCGCCAGCATCATCCAGCCCGCGCGCGCCTCGCGGCCGGCGGCCTGGCCTCCCTGCCCGCGCACGATCAACAGGATGCCCGATGCCACGGCCGCGGCGCCGATCCAGGCCTGCAAGCCCTGGTCGCGCGCGGCGATGCCGAACAGGCCGAGGCCGTCCAGCAGCAGCGAAGCGCCGGCCTGGCCAGCAATGAAGAGGCCGACGCTGACGACTGCGCCGAGGCGCGGGAACAGCACGATGCCGGCTACCACGTAAGCGGCGCTGGCCAGGCCGGCCAGGGGCTGCCACCAGGCGGCCTGGCCGAGCTGACGCAGGGCGCCCAGCTGCCCCGCGGCGGCCGCGCCCAGCAGCAGCAGGAAGCCGGCGATGGACAGCTGCACGGTCGCCGCCGCGAAGGGACTGGCCATGGCGCGGCTCAGGCGCGCGTTGGCGGCCGCCTGCAGGGGCAGGCCGCAACCGGCCAGGAAAGCGATGAGGATGTAGAAGGAGTTCATGATGAATGCGCGGATCTGGCTTGGCTCAAGCTCGCAGTGACAGGAACTTCAGCTTAGCTTGTGCAAGAATGGCGGACTATTCCACGTTTTCGCAAAACCTTTATCGATTTTTGCACACCACCATGGATTGGGACGATTACCAGTACTTCCTTGCGGTCGCCGGTGGCGGCTCCGTGTCCGCAGCGGCGCGCAGGCTGGGCCAGAGCCACTCGACGGTGATCCGGCGCCTCGACAAGCTGGAGGGCGCGCTCGACGTGCGCCTGTTCGAGCGCTTCCAGAGCGGTTACGTATTGACCGCCACCGGCGAGGAACTGCTCGCCCTGCTCGGTCCGATCGACGAAGGCATGCAGGAAGTGGCGCGCAAGATCGGCGGACGCGATGCCGCGCTGCAGGGCAGCATCCGCGTCACCACGACCGACACCCTGCTCGACACGCTGGTGCTGCCGGCTGTGCGGGCCTTCCGCCTGGCCTATCCCGGCGTCCAGCTCCAGCTCGCGGTCGACAACCGCTTCGTCAACCTGTCCCGGCGCGATGCGGACGTTGCCCTGCGGCCCTCGAACACGCCGCCCGACAACCTGGTCGGAAGAAAAGTCGGACGTTTGCGCACGGCGCCGTATGCGGCGCAAGCCTACCTGGATCGGCGCACGGAACAGGACGGCGGCGGCTGGGACAGCTACGACTGGGTGGCGCCGGACGAAGCGCTCGGGCACCTGCGCCAGGCCGCCTGGCTGCGCCAGCACGTGCCGCCGGAACGGCAGGCCGTCAGCGTCGACTCGCTGCTCGGCATGGCCGGCGCCGTCGAGGCGGGCCTGGGTGCGGGCATGCTGCTGTGCCTGCTGGCGGACCGCCGCCCCGGCCTCGTGCAGCTGGCCCCACCCGACCCGGCGCTCGACACCGAGCTGTGGATCCTCAGCCATCCCGACCTGCGCCGCGTGAAACGCATCCGCGCCTTCACCGACTTCCTGTTCCAGGAACTGTCGCGGCACCCTGCCCTCGCCTGAAGCGCCGCAGAAATGCAAACGGGGCCTTGCGGCCCCGTCGATATGTCGGTGTAAAGTGTGTTCAGTGCAGCAGGCGCGGTTCCTGGTCGTCGTCGTCGCCGAAGAGGTCGTCGAACATGAGCGCATCGGGCTCCTTGCCCTGGCTCCACAAGACCATCAGCACGATGATCTTGAGCTTGCCCAGTGCCACCGGCGACTCGTCGCAGGCCAGCGCGCGTTCGATGACGATTTCGCGCTGCGTCGGACTGAGCACCTTGGCGCTCTCGAGGAACTGGATGAAGCCGATGGCGGCGCTGCCCAGTTCGATGTATTCCTCGTCCACATAGTAGCGGATGCCGGTGCATGCATCGATTGCGTCGGAAACTGCCGCTTCGGTCAGCCCGGACAGCCAGTCCAGCGCCTCGGAAATTTCGATGTCATCGAAACCGACGGCGGACAGCTTGCGTGCCAGGGCCGCCGGCTCGGGGCAGGCGTCAGGACGATAGTACGTCTCGTAGAGGTAGACCAGGATGTCGAACATAGTGGCGCTACTGTAGCAGCTAAGCTCGCCGAGGCACAAGTGCGGCACGCACACCCGCGCGCCCACCCCGGAAAACGTTGTTTCGCGGCCTTATCGGTTCATTCAGTTTTGTCGATATTTAACAAAAATCAGGCCAAACATTTCACAAAAATATCTCAAGAAGAATACTCTTTCAGGCATTGCCTCATGCTTGATGCATGAAAGAGAACGCGCATACTTCTGGAAATTAGAGCGCCTTACTCTGCCCCGACCACGCGTTGCACGCGCCCATCGGGCAAGCGTTCGAGCATTCCCGCCAGCTCGAGCGCCAGCAGTTCGCCGGCCAGCGCTCCCGCGTCGACGCCAAGGCGGCCCAGCAGCGCATCCGGCGCCACCGGATCGTGCCCCAGCGCCTCCAGCAAGCCGGCCTGGTCGGCACGGCATGACACTGCGGCCATGCGCGCCAGCGGCGATACCCGCATCGCATCGAGCACCTCGTCCACGGTCTCGACCAGGTGCGCACCCTCGCGGATCAATTGGTGGCAACCCTTGGCCAATGCCGAGTGGATCGATCCCGGCAGGGCGAACACTTCGCGCCCCTGCTCGGCCGCCATTTGCGCCGTGATCAGGGAGCCGGACTGCGCCGCCGCCTCGACCACGAGCACGCCGGCCGCCATGCCGCTGATGATACGGTTGCGGCGCGGGAAATTGCTGGCGACGGGAGGGGTGCCGAGTGCGTATTCGCTGACGATGCAGCCCCCTTCGGCGATGCGGTGTGCGAGCGCGCGGTTGCGTGCCGGATAGACACGGTCCGGGCCGGTGCCGATGACGGCGACGGTCGCGCCCGGGCCGCGCAGCGCACCTTCGTGGGCGGCGGTGTCGATGCCGAGCGCCATGCCCGACACCACGCACAGGCCCGCCCGCGACAGGGCCTCGGCGAAGTTCTCCGCATTGGCCCTGCCCTGGGTACTCGCATTGCGGCTGCCGACCACGGCGATCATGGGCGAGGACAGGAGGGCGCGCTGCCCGTTTACATAGAGCAGCAATGGCGGATCAGGAATATGCCGCAAGGACAGCGGATAGTCGGCGTCCTGCAGCGTGAGGAGATGGTGGTTCGGCTGGGACAGCCAGGCCAGCGTGGTGTCGACCTGGCGCGCGAGCGCGGGCGCGATGGGGGCGCACAGCGCGGCGGCCTGCGCGGCCGGCAGGTGGCCGGCCAGGGCCGCATACCCTGCGCGGAAGATCGCCGCGGGTGAGCCGAAGGCGTCCAGCAGCAGCCGGGCAGTCCGGCACCCCACCCCGGCCGTCCCCTCCAGCCGGATCCAGTCGGCGACGGCACGGGTGTCCGGATGGCTGGATGCGGGAGATGAGGGGGCCGTGTCCTGCACGGTAGGGTTTACTCCGGTGAGCGGGCCACGTCGCCGACTTCCACCGGCGCCGTCACTTGCATGATCAAGCCGTACGAGACGTTCTTGAACACACGGAAAATGAACAGGCTGCCATATTGCTCGTCGGGCAGCTTGATCGTCTTTCTGCCGAAGCCGAGCACGCCTTTATTGGCCGGGTCCGGCACCGTCCTCCCGAGATGATAGAGCTGCAGCACGGTGCCGACATCGAGTCCGTCAACAGAACCGCGGTTGACGGTGACGACCTGGCTCTGGCCGGCATAAGTCACGCCCGCATAGATCGACATCACGCGGCCATCGACGGCCTGGGCCGGGGCATGCGGCATGTAGTTGCGCACCGGCGAAGGCGGCATCGGGATCAGCAGGTCGCCCACGCCCATCTCCTGGCGCGTCTCGCTGACGCGGAAGCTGTGCGCATCGACGCCCGGCGCCGCCGCGCGGTCGAGGGTGACGCTCCCCAGGTAGGCGGCCTCGTGCGCCAATACCTTGCCGGTCTGCGGGTCCTTCAGCGCGCAGCTCGGACGGAATACCTGGAAGGTCTTGCCACCCTGCAGCTCGCCCTTGACATAGACACGGTCGCCGGTGCCGAGATAAACGCGGCCTTCCTGCGAGGCGACGATGCGCGGCGCCCGCGCCAGCTCGTCCGCCTCGACCACCAGCGGCTGGGTCAGGTAGGGTTCGATCATGCCGGCCGGGATCGCCTGGATGGCGTCGCGCTCGAGCGATTCGCTGCGCAGCTGCGGCGACAGCCTGGTGACCGGCGGGTCGGCGCGGCCATCGCTGCCGCCCGGACGGTTCAGGGACAGGCGGCCGCGCGCGCGGTCGAAATAGATGATCTGGCCAGGGTAGATCCAGTGCGGGTTGCGGATCTCGTCGCGGTTCATGCCCCACACCTGCGGCCAGCACCAGGGGTTCTGCAGGAAGGTGCCGGAAATGTCCCAGAGCGTATCGCCCTTGACCACGACGTGCTGGTCGGGCGCATTCGGGCGGAACGTGCAGTTTGCAGCCTGGACCGGGGTCGCCACGGCACACGCGACCAGCGCCACGGCAGCAGCGCGGGTCACGACTGTGCTAAAATTTTTCATTGCATACGTCCGTCATTGCGTCCGCTGTTGCGTACATGGATTGCGGCTTTGACACCGGATGGACAAAAGGTTGCCGTACTGAATCAAATTCTGCACACAAATCCCTGAACTAGCAAGACAAACCGCGTCCTGCCTGAGTGAAGAGGTGTTGCATTTCTGTACGCGCGCACAAACCTTATTGAACTGATACTCCCTTTTACTATTCGACCATGGCCTTACTGAAGATCCTCCGCTACCCTGACCCGCGCCTGCACAAGGTCGCCAAGCCGGTCACCGAATTTGGCACCGAGCGCCTGCGCCAACTGGTCAAGGACATGGCCGAAACCATGTACGACGCACCGGGCGTCGGCCTGGCCGCCACCCAGGTCGACGTGCACGAGCGCGTGCTCGTCATCGACGTCAGCGAAACCACCGACCAGCTGATGGTCTTCATCAACCCGGAAATCACCTGGGCCAGCGAAGAAAAGCAGGTCTACGACGAAGGCTGCCTGTCGGTGCCCGGCGTCTACGACGGCGTCGAGCGTCCGGCGCGCGTCAAGTGCAAGGCCTATGACGTCGAAGGCAAGGAATTCGAGGTCGAGGCCGACGGCCTGCTGGCCGTGTGCATCCAGCACGAGATGGACCACCTGATGGGCAAGGTCTTCGTCGAATACCTGTCGCCGCTCAAGCGCAACCGCATCAAGGCCAAGCTGCAGAAGGAAGAGCGCGGCCTGGAACGCGACGCCGCACTGCGCGCCGCGCGCCGATGAAAGTTGTCTTTGCCGGCACCCCGGAATTCGCCGCCGTCGCCCTGCGTGCCCTGCACGAGGCCGGCTTCGGGATTCCCCTGGTCCTGACCCAGCCCGACCGTCCGGCCGGGCGCGGCATGCAGCTGCAGGCCTCCGCCGTGAAGCAGTATGCGCTCGCGCATGGCATGGAAGTCGCCCAGCCGCTCTCTTTACGCATGGATGCGAAGGACCCGCAGCGTGCGGAAGAAGCGCGCGCCGCCCATGCGCGCCTGCTGGCCCTGGATTACGACGTGATGGTGGTGGCGGCCTACGGCCTGATCCTGCCGCTCAGCACGCTCGACATCAAGCCCTGCATCAATATCCACGGTTCGCTGCTGCCGCGCTGGCGCGGGGCGGCGCCGATCCACCGCGCCATCGAAGCGGGCGACCTTGAAACCGGCGTGACCATCATGGGCATGGAAGAAGGCCTCGACACCGGACCGATGATGCTGATCGAACGCATCGCGATCGGAGATACCGACACCACCGGTAGCCTGCACGACAAGCTGGCCGCGCTGGGCGGCCGCATGATCGTCGACGCGCTGCGCAGGATGGAAGCCGGCCAGCTCGAGGCCGTGCCGCAGCCGGAAGCGGGCGTGACCTATGCCGCCAAGATCAGCAAGGAAGAAGCGAAGCTGGACTTCACGCTGCCGGCCGAGCTGCTGTGGCGCAGGGTACGTGCCTTCAATCCCTTCCCGGGCGCGCAAGGGCTGGTCGAGGGCGTGACCGTCAAGGTCTGGAATGCCGAACTGGTGTCGGGCAGTGGCGCGCCGGGTCAGGTGCTGGCGGCCGATGCGCAAGGCATCGTGGTCGCATGCGGCAAGGGCGCACTGCGCATGACCGAACTCCAGAAGCCCGGCGGCAAGCGCCTGGCGGCTGCGGAGTTCCTGAAAAGCTTCCCGCTGGCCGGAAAAATCTTTTCGTAGAAAAGAAAATCGGGGCATGCGCCCCGACACATTACTTCATCACATATCTTGCGACGCAGCACGCTGCGCATCCATGTACTCACGCAGTACCTGGTTGATACGGGTCTGGTAACCCGGACCAGCCGACTTGAACCATTCCAGCATGTCCACGTCCAGGCGGATCGTCACGATCTGCTTCACGCCGTTGATCGTTTGCGGCTTCGCGGCGACAGCCGGTTCTTCGATGCGGTTCACCGGTTGATCCCAATCCGGCTCATATTCTTTGTTCATGCAATCATCCCGTTAAAAGCTTCGCCAACACTGTGGCGACGGGGTAATTGTCGTCCGTGTATGTAACGTAAAGATTGCGGATACCCCGGGTTTTGTAACACCATGTAACATTTTGCGATTTCCATACATAAAGATACATACACAAAACGGGCTTTTTGGCCTCGCCTGAGCGATGCGGCGTCATGACGTATAATCGTAGACCGCCCAACAGTAACGGCCTGTCAAGCCGCTTATTCAGAAAGACGCCACATGAACGCCCCACTTTGCACCCTCTCCCCGATCGACTCCCAGCTGCGCGACATCCTGAAGCGCCGCATCATGATCCTGGACGGTGCGATGGGCACCATCATCCAGCAGTACAAGCTGGATGAAGCGGCCTACCGCGGCGAGCGTTTCAAGGATTTCGCCGCACCGGAAGGCGCCGGTGCGCGCGAGCTCTTCGTCAAGGGTAACAACGAGCTGCTGACCCTGACCCAGCCGCACATCATCCAGGAAATCCACGAGCGCTACCTCGCCGCCGGCGCCGACCTGATTGAGACGAATACCTTCGGCGCCACCGGCGTGGCCCAGGACGACTACCACATGGCGCATCTCGCCTACGAGATGAACGTGCAAGCCGCGAAGCTCGCGCGTGCCGCCTGCGACAAATACTCTACGCTTGAGAAGCCGCGTTTCGTCGCCGGCGCCCTCGGCCCGACGCCGAAGACCGCCTCGATCTCGCCCGACGTCAACGACCCGGCCGCGCGCAACATCACCTTCGACCAGCTGGTGGCGAGCTACCACGAGCAGGTGCGCGGCCTGGTGGACGGCGGGTCCGACCTGTTGCTGGTCGAGACCATCTTCGACACCCTGAACTGCAAGGCCGCGCTGTTCGCGATCGACCAGTACTTCGACGAGCATCCGGAAACCCCGCGCCTGCCCCTGATGATCTCGGGCACCGTGACCGACGCCTCGGGCCGCATCCTGTCCGGCCAGACCGTCGCCGCCTTCTGGAACTCGGTACGCCACGCCAGGCCGCTGACCATCGGCCTGAACTGCGCCCTCGGCGCCGCGCTGATGCGCCCCTATGCCGAAGAGCTGTCGCAGATCGCCGATACCTTCGTCTGCATCTACCCGAACGCCGGCCTGCCCAACCCGATGAGCGACACCGGCTTCGACGAGCTGCCGGCCGATACCTCGGCCCTGCTGCGCGAGTTCGCCGACGCCGGCTTCGTCAACATCGCCGGCGGCTGCTGCGGCACCACGCCCGAGCACATCGCCGCCATTGCGAAGATCCTCGAAGGCCGCACGCCGCGCCAGGTGCCGGCCATCCCGGTCGCGATGCGCCTGTCGGGCCTGGAGCCCTTCACCATCGACGACAGCTCGCTGTTCGTCAACGTCGGCGAGCGCACCAACGTCACCGGCTCCAAGGCCTTCGCGCGCATGATCCTGAACGAGCAGTTCGACGAGGCGCTGTCGGTGGCGCGCCAGCAGGTCGAGAACGGCGCCCAGGTCATCGACATCAACATGGACGAGGCCATGCTCGATTCCGTGGCCGCGATGACGCGCTTCCTGAACCTGATCGCGTCCGAACCGGACATCTCGCGCGTGCCGATCATGATCGACTCCTCCAAATGGAGCGTGATCGAAGCCGGCCTGAAGTGCGTGCAGGGCAAGGCCATCGTCAATTCGATCTCGATGAAGGAAGGCGAAGAAGAATTCATCCGCCAGGCCACGCTGTGCCGCCGTTATGGCGCCGCCGTCATCGTGATGGCCTTCGACGAGCAGGGCCAGGCCGACACCTTCGCGCGCAAGACCGAGATCTGCGGCCGCGCCTACAAGGTGCTGGTCGAGAAGGTCGGCTTCCCGCCGGAAGACATCATCTTCGACCCGAACATCTTCGCGATCGCCACCGGCATCGAAGAGCACAACAACTACGCCGTGGACTTCATCGAAGCCACGGCCTGGATCCGCAAGAACCTGCCGCACGCGAAGGTCTCGGGCGGCGTGTCGAACGTCTCGTTCAGCTTCCGCGGCAACGACCCGGCGCGCGAGGCGATCCACACCGTCTTCCTGTACCACGCAATCAAGGCCGGCCTGACCATGGGCATCGTCAACGCCGGCATGGTCGGCGTCTACGACGACCTGTCGCCGGAGCTGCGCGAGCGCGTCGAGGACGTGGTGCTGAACCGCCGCGAGGACGCCACCGAGCGCATGATCGAATTCGCCGGCACCCTGAAGGCCGGCGGCGGCAAGCAGGAACAGAACCTCGAGTGGCGCGAGGCAAAGGTCGAGAAGCGCCTGGCGCACGCGCTGGTGCACGGCATCACCCAGTGGATCGTCGAGGACACCGAAGAGATGCGCCAGCAGGTGCTGAACTCCGGCGGCCGTCCGATCCACGTGATCGAAGGCCCGCTGATGGATGGCATGAACATCGTCGGCGACCTGTTCGGACAGGGCAAGATGTTCCTGCCGCAGGTGGTGAAATCGGCGCGCGTGATGAAGCAGGCCGTGGCGCACCTGATCCCCTTCATCGAAGAAGAGAAGGCGGAAGAAGAGCGCCGCACCGGCATCGTCGCCAAGCCGAAGGGCAAGATGGTCATCGCGACCGTCAAGGGCGACGTCCACGACATCGGCAAGAACATCGTCTCGGTGGTCCTGCAGTGCAATAACTTCGAGATCGTGAACATGGGCGTGATGGTCCCCTGCTCGGACATCCTGGCCAAGGCCAAGGAAGAAAACGCCGACATGGTCGGCCTGTCGGGCCTGATCACGCCGTCGCTGGAAGAGATGGCCCACGTGGCACGCGAGATGCAGCGCGACCCTTACTTCCGCGAGAAGAAGATCCCGCTGCTGATCGGCGGCGCCACCACCAGCCGCGCCCACACCGCCGTCAAGATTGCGCCGCACTACGAAGGCCCGGTGGTCTACGTGCCGGACGCCTCGCGTTCGGTATCCGTCGGCCAGTCGCTGCTGACCGACGAGACGCGCGACGCCTACATCATCGAGCTGGCCCAGGACTACGAGCGCATCCGCGTGCAGCACGCCAACAAGAAGGCGCTGCCGATGCTCACGCTCGAACAGGCCCGCGGCAACAAGGCGCGCCTGAAATACGCCCCGGTGAAGCCGAAGTTCATCGGCCGCCGCGTGTTCAAGAACGTCGAGCTGGGCGAGCTGGCGCGCTTCATCGACTGGGGCCCCTTCTTCCAGACCTGGGACCTGGCCGGCCCCTACCCGGCCATCCTTACCGACGAGGTGGTGGGCGAAGCCGCGTCCAAGGTGTTCGAGGAAGCCCAGGCGATGCTGAAGAAGATCATCGAAGGCCGCTGGCTCACCGCCAACGGCGCGATCGCCCTGCTGCCGGCGAACTCGGTCAACGACGACGACATCGAGATCTATACCGACGAATCGCGCAAGGAAGTCGCCTTCACCTGGTACGGCCTGCGCCAGCAGGGCGTCAAGCCGGTGGTCGACGGCGAACAGCGCCCGAACCAGTGCCTGGCCGACTTCGTGGCGCCCAAGGATTCGGGCGTGGCCGACTACATCGGCATGTTCGCCGTGACTGCCGGCCTGGGAATCGAAAAGCACGAGCAGCGCTTCGAAGCGGCGCTCGACGACTACTCGTCGATCATGCTGAAGGCCCTGGCCGACCGCCTGGCCGAAGCCTTCGCCGAGTACCTGCACGAGCGCGTGCGTACCGACCTGTGGGGCTATGCGAGCGGCGAGGACCTGTCGAACGAAGCGCTGATCGCGGAAAGCTACCAGGGCATCCGCCCCGCGCCGGGCTATCCGGCCTGCCCGGAGCACACGGTGAAAGCCGAGCTGTTCCGCACCCTGCAGGCCCACGACATCGGCATGGAGCTGACCGAATCCTTCGCGATGTACCCGGGCGCCGCGGTGTCGGGTTTCTACTTCGCCCACCCCGACTCGAAGTACTTCGTGGTCGGCAAGATCGGCGACGACCAGGTCGAGGACATGGCGCGCCGCCGCGGCATGGACAGGGCCGAACTGGAACGCTACCTCGCGCCGAACCTGTAAGCCAAACTTCCACCTCGCGCTACGGTAATGGCAATTCCAAGCTTACCGAAGCGCGAATCAAATCGCGTAGCGAACGACCTTGTCGCTCCACTCGAACGCCGATACCTCGAGCTCGGCCAGGTCGTCGCCGTCCATCGACAGCTCGTGCAGCGCAGGCAGCACCTCATCCTGCGCGTCGTCCATGCGCTCAATCGATTCGGCCAGGCTCAGCAGCTCGCCGAAGAAGCCCTTGCGCACCAGCAGGGCGTGGCGCACTTCGTCGATCACGGGAATCTGTTCCACGATGTCCTGCATCGGAATGCAGAACAACGTATCCATCAGCGACATCATGCCCACCGTGAAGGCGATGTCCGCCACGTTGCGCTGGCTCGGGCGCAGGCGCTGGGCCAGCAATTCCATCAGGCGCGCGCGGGTGGTGGCCAGCATCAGGAGCGGGCTCAGGTTGTGGCCGCGCACGCCAGGCTCGGCGTACAGCATGATCTGCAGCCAGCGCTGCAGCTGGCGGCGGCCCAGCAGCATCAGGGCCTGGCTGACCGATTCGATGCGCCGCCCTGCCCCGGCCGCCGGCGTGTTCACCAGGCGCAGCAGGTTCAGGCCGAGCGTGACGTCCTTCTTCACGGCGCGCTCGATTTCGATGTTGTCGGCATCCGAGCTCACCAGGTTCATCAGGTCCATCACCGCCGCCTGCGAGGGCGACAGCTTGCGGCCGGCGATCACCGTCGGCTTGGCAAAGTAATAGCCCTGGAAGTAATCGAAGCCGATGTCCAGGCAGGTGCGGTATTCGTTGTGGGTCTCGACCTTCTCGGCGACCAGGCGCTTGCCGGTGCCGCGCAGGCGCGGCGCCAGCGACAGCAGGGTCACCACCGGCAGCTCGCGCAGGTCCATCTTGACGTAGTCGATCACCGGCAGCAGGCGCGCCAGGCTGGCGCCGTGGGCCGAGGCCTCGGCCGCGAAGCGGAAGCCATGGGTCGACAGTTCGGTCATGCGCTGGACCACCGCATCGGTGGGCTCGACCGAACGCACGATCTCCAGCACCGTGCGTTCGCGCGGCAGGAAGGCGAACATATCGCTCATGAGCACGTCGGTGTCGACGTTCAGGAAGGCGGTCGCATCGCCGATCGCACGCGGCAGGCCCAGCTGCGAGGCATGGTGGATCACGCTGGCGCTGGCCGACAGGCCGGAATCGATCTGCGCCGCCCCCTGGGCGCTGCCGCGGAACAGCAGTTCGTAGCCGAACAGCGCCTGGTTGCGGTCGAGCACCGGCTGGCGCCCGAGGTAGAAATTGCGCAGTTTTAGGGGCTGGGAGGCCTGGTCAGGGCTGGCGGTATCGGTCATGTCGTCTGGTGGGCTCGCGAACCTGGGTACTTTACCGTATTCGTCAGATCGTGTGGTGTATTAACACTAATTTATTAGCGGAACGATAAGCCTTCGTCCTCATTGCGGCAGGCCGTCCACGAACAACTTCAGTTCCCCGGGCGCGAACTGGGTCCAGGTTTCGTTGTTGGTCAGCGGCTCGGTGACGATGATGGCGACCCGGTCCTTCGGCGTCGTCACCTGCGAAAAGTCGACCGACAGGTCTTCGTCCGCCAGGCAGGCGGCGGCGAAGGGATACTGGCGCACGATGTAGCACAGCTTGGTCGAGCAGTGCGTGAACAGCGCCGTCCCGTCCGACAGCATCATGTTGAAGGTACCGTGCGCGGCAATCTGCGGCACCAGGCGCTCGAGTGCCGTGCGCAGGTCCGGCAAGGCGGGCGCGGTGTCGCCGAAGGTATTGCGCAATTCCTGCATCAGCCAGCAGAAGGCCAGTTCGCTGTCGGTGTTGCCGACCGGGCGGAAGGGGCCGTGCAGCGTGGGCGAAAAATCCTTCAGGTCGCCGTTGTGGGCGAACACCCAGTAGCGGCCCCACAGTTCGCGCACGAAGGGATGGCAGTTCTCGAGCGCGACCTGGCCTTGCGTGGCCTTGCGGATATGGGCGATGACGTTGGTGGACTTGATCGGGTAGCGCTTGATCAGTTCGGCGATCGGCGAGGCGATGGCGGCTTGGTGGTCGACGAAGTGGCGGACTCCCTTGCCTTCGAAGAAAGCGATGCCCCAGCCGTCGTGGTGGGTGTCGGTGCGGCCGCCGCGGTGGGCGAAACCGGTGAAGGAGAAGACGATGTCCGTGGGGACGTTGCAGTTCATTCCGAGGAGCTGGCACATGCGCGCAGCTTACCACGCCAGAGGTGCCGTTAGCGCCACTGCCCCCTCGAAACAGGCAGCGGCTCTTTCCTGATGCTTAGTGCAGCACGACTGGCTGACTCATCAGGGTGTCGTAGGAACCCAGGAAGTCGTCGATTTCTTCCATGGTCGGCTCGCTTGCGATGAGGTTGTTCACATCGCGTCGGAAAGATTGAGCCAGTTTGCCGCCGATGAACGCTTCACGCCGGCCGGCTTTGTCGACGATCTCGTATCCGCCGAAGCGCAGGGCTTCGAGGTCGCGATCCACGCCAAATTCGACGACGCTGTACTGTTCGCTGTTGTAGATCATGTTCATGATGACTCCTTCTCTCGATCAGAGTAATTGTGCAGACCAACCGCGTGGCGGCAAGCGGTTAGCTGATCACTTCGGTTAAGAGGTGGGGCTCGCTGGACCGATTTCAAGTACGCGCAATGTAAGCAGAGATGTCAGGCGTGTACGGTCGGGTTCAGTGCCAACAGCTGATCGTATGGCGCTTCTTGCAGCCACGATCGCAACTGATCAAGGTGTTCACTGCTCGCCAAACCGATGAACAGGCGTTCCGGCCCTTGGCGCAACAGTCGATTTAATGTTACACGCAAAACCAGGTTCCCGGTGCAGCACACACACCCGGGTGCGAGTCGGACAAGTCTGACAGAAGAGGAGTCGGGGATAGGTGTGCTGCCTGAAGCCAGCCCTTCGAGGATGACGGCGCTGAAGCCGTCGGGAGAGGACGGTGCAGTCTCGAGCAGCGAGGCGATGGCCGCCTCGCGCAGGGCCGCCGAGGCGCCGGCGACCAGGGTGGTCGCGACGCCGGCGCGCAAGCCGGGCAATCAGACGCCCTTCTTGGCGAGCTTGCCCGGCTCGACGCCCAGCTGCTTGAGCTTGCGGTACAGGTGGGTACGTTCGAGGCCGGTCTTCTCGGCCACGCGCGTCATGCTGCCGCCTTCGCGGCCCAGGTGGTGTTCGAAGTACATGCGTTCGAAGGCGTCGCGCGCTTCGCGCAGCGGCAGGTCGAAGGACAGCGTATAGCCGGTGCCCTCGCCCTGCGAGATCGCATGCACCATGCGCGAGCCGTTGGCCATCTGCGGCACCGGCTGGGAAAACATCGGGGTGGCTGCGGCGGTGGCCGGGCCGGCGGCGCCGTCGGGCATGGGAGCGGGTGCCGCGGCGAGCGGACGCGGCGGAACCAGCGGCGCGCGCGCCACTTCCTGCGCACGCGTCAGGCCCTGCTGCACGGCCTTCAGCAGTTTCTGCAGGGCGATCGGCTTTTCGAGGAAATTCAGGGCGCCGATGCGGGTCGCTTCGACGGCGGTATCGATGGTGGCGTGGCCGGACATCATGATGACCGGCATGGTGAGCAGGCCGTCGCGCTGCCACTCCTTGAGCAGGGTGACGCCGTCGGTATCCGGCATCCAGATATCGAGCAGCACCAGGTCGGGGGCGCCGGCGGCACGCGCCTCGCGCGCCTGCTGCGCATTTTCCGCCAGCGTGATGGCGTGGCCTTCGTCGCCCAGGATTTCCGAGAGTAATTCCCGGATGCCCATTTCATCGTCAACTACGAGTATGTTCGCCATCTTATTAA
The DNA here is from genome assembly GCF_059685865.1 of Telluria sp. ZB4P36. NCBI lineage: Bacteria > Pseudomonadati > Pseudomonadota > Betaproteobacteria > Burkholderiales > Oxalobacteraceae > Telluria > Telluria sp. ZB4P36. Next base: position 43,991 of record NZ_JCASIE010000026.1, on the reverse strand, counting down.
CCTTCCTGATCTCTTACCCGTGCATTTGCTACGACCCGGTGCGATTTTATGCCCTCTTTTATATTTCGGACAAGTTCGCCTCAGGGGCTAACTTTAACAGCAAAATGAATACCGACGCGCCACATCCGTCCGCCCGGTTGCCGATATCGATCCGGCCACCGTGTTCGTCGATGATCTTTTTCACCATCGGCAGGCCGAGGCCGGTGCCGCGCGCCTTCGACGTGACATAGGGCTCGAAGGCGCGCGCCAGGATGCGCGGCGAGAAGCCGGGGCCGTTGTCGGTGATCGCCAGCCGCACCGCGGTGCCGGCGGCGCCGTCCGCGCCCTCGTAGTGGATGGCTTCGGTGGTGACGTCCACCCGCGGCACCGGGGCATCGGGGCCGCGGTCGACCAGCGCGTCCTGGGCATTCTGCACCAGGTTGTGGATCACCTGGCGCAGCTGGGTGGCGTCGCCCATCACCTGCGGCAGATCCGGCGCCAGCGCGGCATGGATCACGTCCGAGCCGTCCTCGGCCAGGTAAAGCTGCAGGATCTCGTTGATCAGGCCGTTCAGGTCGAGCGGTTCCAGCACCGCCGGCGGCGTGCGCGCATAGTCGCGGAAGTCGTCCACCATGCGCTTCATGGCGTCGACCTGGTTGACGATGGTGGTCGTGCTTTTCTTGAGCAGTTCGGCTTCATGGGGCGGCAGGCTCGATTCCAGCTTCATCTGCAGGCGCTCGGCCGACAGCTGGATCGGGGTCAGCGGGTTCTTGATCTCGTGCGCCAGGCGGCGCGCCACTTCGCCCCAGGCCACCGAACGCTGGGCCGAGATCACGTCCGAGATATCGTCGAACACCACGATGAAGCCGCTGCCGGTGCCGACCGGCAGGCGCGAGCCGCGCGCCAGCAGCGTGATGTCGTGGTCGTGCTCGTCGCCACTGCCGCGGCGCGGGATCTCGATCTGCTGCTGCCAGTGGGCGCGCCGGCGCCGGTCGGCGCTGGCCGCGCTCTGGGCGCTCTGGGCCGAGATCGCGCGCGTGATGCAGTTATAGAAGGTCTCCAGGCCGGCGATGCTGGCCAGCGGGCCGGCCAGCGCGCCCGGCTCCACCTGCAGGATGCGGTAGGCGGCATCGTTCGAGTTCACCACCCGTCCTTCGGCATCGAGCACGATCACGCCCGCCGACATATTCGCCAGCACCGACTCCAGGTGGGCCTTGGCGTTCTGCAGCGCCATGCGGTTGCGCTCGACCGCGCTGCGCGCCTCGAACAGCTGGCCGGTCATCGCATTGAACGAGCGCGTCAGGGTGCCCAGTTCGTCGTTGGTCTCGACGGTCGGACGCGGCGACAGGTCGCCTTCGGCCACCGCCTGCGTGCCCTCGGCCAGCACCAGCAGGGGCTGCGCCAGGTTGCCGGCCATGAGGAAGGCGCTGCCGATCGCCCCGAAGATCGCCAGCAGCAGGGTCAGGGTCAGCGTCTCGATGTACATCTTGCGCAGGCCGGTGCGTTGCAGCGAGCGCGAGCGGTATTCCTCGGAGGCGCTGCCCAGCACCACCGCATTCGAGGCCAGGTTGACCGGCACCGACTGCAGCAGCTGCAGGTAGCGCGGCTCCACCCCGGCCGCCTCCGGCACCGCCAGCAGCACCCGCAGGCGCAGGCCGGTGGCCGCATCCAGGCCGCTCTCGCCGTTCTGGCCGTTCTGCGCGGTGACCTCGCGGTTGATGGTCCCTTCGGGGCGCGCATAGCCGCCCGGCAGGGCGGCCGACTTGAGCATGTCGGGGGTCGGCTTGTCCAGCTCCAGGTTGGCGTTGCGGTCCTGCGAACTCGAGGCCAGCAAGGTGCCGTCGGCGGTCATCAGCATGGCGCTCTGCAGGCCGCTGATGTCGTTCACCAGGCCGCTCAGCACGCCCTGCACCATCACCGCATCCTGGCCGGCCAGGGTGGCGGCAGCGGTCTGGCCGGTGGCGCCCAGTTCGGCCACCGCTTCGTCGAGGGCGGCACGGCCCAGGTTCAGGCCGGATTCGATCGCGGCCTCGATCTTGACGTCGAACCAGGAATCGATCGAGTGCGAGACGAAGCGCACCGACACCATGAAGACGACCAGCCCCGGCAGGATGCCGATGCCGGCGAACAGCAGGACCAGCCGCGCCACCAGGCGCGAGCCGAACTTGCCGGCCTTGTAGCGCGAATACAGGCGCGCCAGCGCCACGATCACGAGGATCAGCAGGAGCGCGGCCATGCCCGCGTTCACGCCCAGCAGCCAGGTGTAGTAGCGGTCGAAGAAGCCCGAGTTGTCGGACGCCGAGGCGAGCAGGAACAGCAGGATCGAGACGATGGCGCCGCCCACCACCAGCGCGTAGCGCAGCGCCTGGTTGAACGATTTAGCCCGCATCCGGCTTACTCCGCACGGTAAGTGAAGTTCTTCCGGCTCGAGCTCAGGCGCCAGCTCGAATCATTGATGGCGTTGACCTGCAGGGGCTTGGACAGGAAGTCGCGGTCCATGAACATGCGCACCGACACGTTGTAGACCTCGCCCTGCTTGAGCGCCCCCTTGGGCGCGATCAGCCAGCGCGCGGGACGCCGGATCAGCGACAGGGCGTCGTCGAGGGTCGTGAAGGGCTGCGGCACGCTGCCGCCGATGGTGACGATGTACTGGCGCGTCAGCATGTCGTAGGAGATGCCGATGGTGCGCTTGGAGAACACGGCCTTCTCGTCGCGCCACCACCAGCGCGGGCGCGTCATTTCGATCTCGGTGGTGAAGTGCAGCTTGATGCCGTGCTGGACCGCGTCCTGCAGCTCGTGGTTCAGGTCGAAGGCGAAGGCGGTATTCAGGCGATAGCCGTCTTCGCTGGTCTGGATTTCGACCTTGGTGATATCGATGACCTCGGCCGCCCGTGCCTGCGAACACGCGAAGACCAGCAGCAGCTGGCAAGCGAGGAGGCAAAGAAATCGTAACGTCACGGGTGCGCCGGAGCCTAAATGGTTAAAGCCGAGTTGAAGCCGAAGTCGGGTGGATCACTACGCTGCCTTCTTCTGGAACAGCGCGTAGAACAAGCCGTCATGATCCTGCCCGGCACCGCTGGCTGGCAGCAGCTGGCCCGGCGCGTCGAGGCGGATGGCGTCGTGGCGCGCCGCAAACGCGGCAGCCTGCGCCTCCGATTCCTGGGGCCAGAGCGAACATGTCACAAACAACAATTTACCATTGGGCAGCAGCATCTGCCAAAGGTTGTCGAGTATTTTGGCGGAAAGTGTTGCAAGTTGGAGCGTGTCCGACTTGCGGCGCAGCCAGCGAATGTCCGGGTGGCGGCGCACGATGCCGGAGGCCGTGCAGGGCACGTCGGCCAGGATGCGGTCGAAGGGACGGCCGTCCCACCAGCCGCTGTCCTGGGCCTCGGCCGTGATCAGCTTCGCCTCCAGTCCCAGCCGGCCCAGGTTGTCGCGGACACGCGCCAGGCGCTGCGGATCGGCATCGACCGAGGTCAGGTCGACGTCGGCCGCCTCGAGGATGTGGCCGCTCTTGCCGCCGGGCGCCGCGCAGGCATCCAGCACGCGCATGCCGTCGGCCAGGTCGAGCAGCGGCGCCGCCAGCTGGGCGCCGGCGTCCTGCACCGACACCACTCCCTCGTGGAAACCCGGAATCTGGCTGACGTTGACGGCCTGCGCCAGGCGCACCGCGGTGGGGCCCACCTGGGTCGCCTCGATGCCGGCATCGCGCAGGCTGTTCATGTAGCTGTCGACGTCCAGACGGCGGCGGTTCACGCGCAGGGTCAGCGGCGGATGCACGTTGCCGGCCGCGAGGATGGCTTCCCAGTCGGACGGATAGGCCGCGCGGGTACTGTCGATCCACCATTGCGGGTAGTTCCAGCGCGCCAGCGGCTGCCTCAGGGCTTCCGCCACCAGGGCCTCGCGCTCGCGCAGGAAGCGGCGCAGCACGGCGTTCACCATGGACTTGGCATGGGCGAAGTCGGGGTGGCTGGCGGCCGCGTTCACGGCCTGGTCCACCACGGTGAAGGCTTCGTAAGGCGGATGCGTGCCCTCGGGCGGATCGAGCAGGGCCAGCGCCGCAATCAACAGGCCGGCCAGCATCGGCGGCTCCGGCGCCTTGCTGGTCATCAGGCCCAGCAGGGTTTCGCTGCGGCCCAGCTGGCGCATGCTGCGGTAGGCGATGTCCTGGATCGCACCGCGCGCCTGCGGCGTCACGTCATAGGCCGTAAATACCCCCGCCAGGGCTTGCGGCAGCGCGCTGCCTGCGCGCACGCGCGCCACGGCATTGGCCGCCCCCACCAGGGCCAGGGCCAGCGAATCGGCCTTCAGGTCGGGACGGTAGTCGCGCTGCGGCGCCACCTTCACGTCATGGCTCGGGCGCAGGCGCGCGGGTTCGCGTACCGGCACGCGCGCGGGTTCGCGCATCGTTTCCCGTTCGGCCGACGGCCGGTAGGACGGTTTGGCCGCGGCTGCCTGGCCGCCGCCCTGGGGCCGCTCCCTGCCCTGCGGCGACGTGGAACGCGCCGGCTTGGCTTTGGGTTTCAGGGTGAGCGTCGGGCGCTTGTCGGTCATGGCAGGGTCGGTACAGTGAAAAATGGCCTTCATTGTAACGGCATAGGCTTTGGTGCCGCTTAAGTTGAACACTGAGCAAGTGCCACAACTTGCCGAGCTGAACATATTGCGCGGTGCGCCAAACCAGTATAATGGCTGCTGTTTGCCTGTCCACAGGCCCGCCATTTTTATCAGATCGACATCCCCATGCTCGCCCAACAAAAACAACAGATCGTTGCCCTGTTCCAGGCCGCCCTCGCGCCGATCGTCGCCGGCACCGACCTCATCCCCAACGTCGTGCTGGAGCGCCCGCGCGACCCGAGCCACGGCGACATCGCCTGCAACATCGCCATGCAGCTGGCCAAGCCGCTCAAGACCAATCCGCGCGAACTGGCCACCCGCCTGGTCGCCGCCCTGCTGGCCGGGCCCGGCGCCGCCGGCCTGGTCGAGTCGGCCGACGTGGCCGGCCCCGGCTTCATCAACCTGCGCGTGGCCGCCGGCGCCAAGCAATCGGTCGTCAAGACCGTGCTGGAACAAGGCGAAGCCTTCGGGCGCGGCGCTTCCGGCGAGGGCCACCACGCCATCATCGAATTCGTGTCGGCCAACCCGACCGGTCCGCTGCACGTCGGCCACGGCCGCCAGGCCGCGCTGGGCGACGCCCTCTCCTCGCTGTTCGAATCGCAGGGCCACGAGGTGACCCGCGAGTTCTACTACAACGACGCCGGCGTCCAGATCGCCACCCTGGCCACCTCGGTACAGGCGCGCGCCAAGGGCTTCCGGCCGGGCGATCTGCAGTGGCCCGAGTCGGCCTACAACGGCGACTACATCGCCGACATCGCCGCCGACTTCCTGGCGAAGAAAACCGTCTCGGCCAGCGATGGCGAGCCGGCCACCGCCTCGGGCGACGTCGAGGACATCGAATCGATCCGCCGCTTCGCCGTGGCCTACCTGCGCAACGAGCAGGACCAGGACCTGCAAGCCTTCGGCGTCAAGTTCGACAACTACTACCTCGAGTCCTCGCTGTACGCGGACGGCAAGGTGGAAGCGGCCGTGCAGGCCCTGGTCGACGCCGGCGTCACCTACGAACACGAAGGCGCGCTGTGGCTCAAGACCACCGACTACGGCGACGACAAGGACCGCGTGATGCGCAAGTCCGACGGCACCTACACCTATTTCGTGCCGGACGTGGCCTACCACATCCAGAAATTCCGCCGCGGTTTCGACCAGGCCATCAACGTGCAGGGCAGCGACCACCACGGCACCATCGCGCGCGTGCGCGCCGGCCTGCAGGCGGTGAACATCGGCATCCCGCAGGGCTATCCCGACTACGTGCTGCACAAGATGGTCACCGTCATGAAGAACGGCGAGGAGGTCAAGATCTCCAAGCGCGCCGGTTCCTACGTCACCGTGCGCGACCTGATCGAATGGTCGGGCAACGGCGACGTGACCCGCGGCCGCGACGCGGTGCGCTTCTTCCTCATCTCGCGCAAGGCCGACACCGAATTCGTGTTCGACGTCGACGTCGCCCTCAAGACCTCGGACGAGAACCCGGTGTACTACGTGCAGTACGCCCACGCCCGTATCTGCTCGGCGCTGGCCAACTGGGGCGGAGATGGAGCGCAGCTGGTCAATGCAGACCTGTCCCTGCTCGACGCGCCGCACGAAGCCAGCCTGCTGGCCAAGCTGGCCACCTACCCGGAAATGCTGGAGCGCGCCAAGCTCGAGCTGAGCCCGCACCACGTCGCCTTCTACCTGCGCGAACTGGCCGGCGAACTGCACAGCTACTACTTCGCGCACAAGTGGCTGCTCGACGACAACGAGCCGCTGAAGCTGGCGCGCCTGGCCCTGGCCACGGCTACCCGCCAGGTGCTTCGCAACGGCCTGGCCCTGATCGGCGTCTCGGCGCCGGCCAAGATGGAACGCTCAGTGGCTGAATCCTCAACCGAAACCCAATCGTAATCGCAACATGACCGCCATCCGTTCCTTCTCCCCGCTGCGCCAGCGCGGCAGCACCCTGACCGGCATCATCATCGGCCTGATCATCGGCCTGGGGATCGCGGTGGCGGTCGCGCTCGTGATCACCAAGGGCCAGTCGCCGTTTACCGACCGCTCGAACAAGATGGGCCGCCCGGCCGATCTCGAGCCGAGCCAGGCGAGCGATCCGAACAAGCCGCTGTACGGCAACCGCGACGCCGCGCGCGAAGCGAACCGCGAGATCGCCGAACGCGCCAACCGCCCGGCGCCGGCACCGGCGCCGGCGGCCGCCGAAGCCGATCCGCTGGGCCAGGCCATCGCCGGCATGCAGGGTGCGGCGCCTGCCGCGCCGGCCGCAGCACCGGCAGCGGCACCGGCGAATACGGCAGCGCCGGCACCGGCCGCCGCGGCCCCGGCCGCCGGCGGCGACGGCTACATCTACTACCTGCAGGCCGGCGCTTTCCGCGAGATGTCCGATGCGGAAAACACCCGCGCCAAGCTGGCCCTGCTCGGCTTCGAAGCCGCGATCAGCGACCGCACGACCGACAGCGGCGTGCTGCACCGCGTGCGCGTCGGCCCCTACAGCGGTCCGGAAGCCATGAACAAGGCGCGCGCCAAGCTGCTCGACAGCGGCATCGACGTCGCCATCGTCCGCAACCAGCGTTAAGCCGTCCGACCATCGAGGAACCGCATGAACCAGCTTCGCCGCCTGATCGTCTCCGCCGCACTGTTCGCCGCTTCCGGCATTGCCGCAGCCTCCCCGGCTGCTCCGAAAGAAGGCGCGGAATACCAGGCCTTGCCGGAAGCGCAGCCGACCGACAGCGGACGCAAGGTCGAGGTGCTGGAGTTCTTCGCCTATTACTGCCCGCACTGCTACGCCTTCGAGCCGCAGCTGGCCGAGTGGGTCAGGAAACAGGGCGACAATATCGTGTTCCGCCGCGTGCACGTGCCGCGCGGGCCGCAAGTCCAGGCCCAGCAGCGCCTGTTCTTCACGCTCGAGTCGCTCGGCCTGCTCGATCAGTTCCACGGCAAGGTCTTCAACGCCATGCACGTCGAGCGCCAGACCTTCGCCCAGGACGAACAGGTGTTCGACTGGGCCAGCCGCGCCGGCATCGACCGCGCGAAATTCATCGACACCTACCGCTCCTTCGGCGTGCAGGCCAAGCTGCGCCGCGCGCAGGCGATGATGGAGTCCTACCGCATCACCCACTGGCCGATGATCGCGATCGACGGCCGCTTCCTGACCTCGCCGGGCATGCTCAACGAGGCCAACGACATCAGCGGCAACGAGGCGCTGCAGGCGACCCTGCAGGTGATGGACGGGCTGGTCGCACGGGCGAAAGCAGACAAGAAATGACCCTTGTGCCGGGCCGCGCGGACCGGGTGTTCATCACCGGCGCCTCGAGCGGCATCGGCGCGGCGCTGGCGCGCGAATATGCGGCGCGCGGCGCCTCCCTCGGCCTGCTGGCGCGGCGCCGCCCCTTGCTGGAAGACCTCGCCGCCAGCCTGCCCCACCCCGAACGCCACCGCATCTATGCGGCGGACGTCACCGACCGCGAGGCCGTGGCCGCCGCGGCCGCCGACTTCATCGCGGCCAACGGCGGCGCCGACATCGTCATCGCCAGCGCCGGCATCTCGCACGGCACCCTCACCGAGCGTCCCGCCGACCTGGCGGTATTCGATGCCGTGTTCGCCACCAACGTGAACGCCACCGTGGCCACCTTCGCACCCTTCATCGCGGCCATGAAAGCCCAGCCGGGACCGTGCCGCCTGGTCGGCATCGGCAGCGTGGCCGGCATCCGCGGCATGCGCGGCGCCGGCGCCTACTGCGCCTCCAAGGCCGCGGTGCACAGCTACTGCGAATCGCTGCGCCTGGAACTGCGCGCAACGAACATCAGGGTGGTGACCATCGCCCCCGGCTACATCGACACACCCATGACCCGCAACAACCGTTTCCCCATGCCTTTCCTGATGCCCGCCGAGCGCTTTGCCGCGCTGGCAGCCAATGTCGTCGCGCGCGGCGCCGGCTACCGCGTCCTGCCCTGGCAGATGGGCGCCGTGGCCAAGCTGCTGCGCCTGCTGCCGAACGCCCTGTTCGATCCCGTGTTCGCGCGCGCGCCCACCAAGCAGCGCCAGGGGGAAGCATGAAGGCGGAACGCATCGCTTCCCTGTCGCGTGCCGGCGTGGCCGTGGAAGTCGTGCCTGAAACCGGCTCGACCAATGCCGACCTGCTGGCGCGCGCAGCTCGGCTGAGCGAACCGGTGCTGCTGGTGGCCGAGCACCAGACCGCCGGCCGCGGCCGCGCGGGACGCAGCTGGCTCTCGTCCAGCGACAACTCTCTCACGTTCTCGCTGGCCTGGAAATTCGACGGCGGCCCGCAAGTGCTGAGCGGCCTGCCGCTCGCGGTCGGCGTGGCGCTGGGTGACGCGCTGGCCCAGCTGGGCGTGCAGGTCCAGCTCAAGTGGCCGAACGACGTGCTGAAGGACGGCGCCAAGCTGGCCGGGATCCTGATCGAGACCCAGTCGGCGCCGGATGGCGGCACCTGGGCCGTGATCGGCATCGGCTTCAACCTCATCATGCCGGACGAAGTGGAAGCCCTGCTCGGCCGCAGCGCCGCCGGCGCGCCCTGGCTGGCGCGCATGGAGCGCGATGTGCTGATGGCTGCCCTGCTCGACGCCCTGGCCGAGGCGCTGCGCCTGTTCGCGCGCCAGGGCTTCGGCGCCTTCAGCGCGCGCTGGAACCTGCGCCACGCATGGCAGGGCCAGACCGTCGTCATCCTCGACAACGGACAGGTGCTGCAAGAGGGCCTGGCCGCCGGCGTCGACGACGCCGGCCGGCTGCTGCTCGACACGGCGGACGGGCGCAGCACGGTGCTGGCGGGCGACGTGTCGCTCAGGATCAAGGAGTAAGCATGCTGCTGCTGATCGACGCGGGCAATACCCGCATCAAGTGGGCACTCGCCGCGCCGGGTGCGGCGCTGGGCGCCTGGACCCTGGCCGATGCGGTGTCGCACGCCGGACTCGAAGGCGCGGCCGACCTGTGGCGCCGGAGCGGCGTGACGCGCGCCCTGATCTCGAACGTCGCCGGCGCCGCCGTGCGCGAACAGATCGCGCAGCTACTGCCCGCCGGGATCGCGGTCGAATGGTTCGCCTCCAGCGCCGAGCGCGCCGGACTGCGCAACGGCTACCGCAACCCGGGCCAACTGGGCTGCGACCGCTTCGCCGCCGCCATCGGCGCACGCGCGCTGGCGCCCGGCCAGGACCTCATCGTGGCCACCTGCGGCACCGCCACCACGGTGGATGCCGTCAGCGCCGACGGGCGCTTCATCGGCGGCATGATCCTGCCCGGCCTGGCCCTGATGGCCGGCTCGCTGGCCCGCAATACCGCCCAGCTGCCGCAAGTGACGCCCGGAGCAGCCCCGCCGCCGGTCTTCGGCGACAACACCGACGACGCCATCGTCTCCGGCGTGCTGTCGGCCCAGGCCGGCGCCATCGAGCGCGCCTGCGCGGCGCATGGCGCCGGCGCCTGCATCCTGTCGGGCGGCGCGGCGCCGTATATCGCCCCGGTCCTCAAGTTTGCGCACCGGGTGGTCGATAACATCGTGCTGGTCGGCCTGCACGCAGCGGCCGCCCCTTGAACGGAGAGCGCACTTGTTGAAATTCATATTCTGGGCCCTGCTGGCACTGAATGGCCTGATGTTCACGTATGCGCAGGGCTACCTCGGCACGCTCGACGGCGCCGAGCGCGAGCCGCAGCGCCTCAGGAACCAGCTGGCCGCCGAGCGCATGGTGCTCCTGAGCCCGGCCGAAGCGCGCGCCGCCGCCGCGGTCTCCGCGCCTGCCACGGAAGCCGCGCCCGCCGCGGCGCCGGCTCCCGAGACCATCGCCTGCACCCAGGCCGGCGCCTTCGCGGCGGCCGACGCGCGCCGCTTCGAGACCCGCATCGCGCGCCTCGCGCTGGGCGCGCGCGCGACCCGCACGACGCTACCCTTCCAGGAAATCACCAGCCACCTGGTCTACCTGCCCCCGAACGGCGGCAAGGAAGGCGCCGACCGGCGCGTGGCCGAGCTGAAGGAAAAAGGCGTCGACAACTTCTTCGTGATGCAGGGGGACTCGCCGCTCAAGTGGGCGGTGTCGCTGGGCGTGTTCAAGACCGAGGCTGCCGCGCAAACCCTGGCGGCGGCGCTCGCAAAGCGGGGCGTGCGCGGCGTGCGCGTGCTGCCGCGCGGCCCCCAGGTCACGCGCGCGGCCTGGCAGTTCCGCGACCTGACGCCGGACGAGCGCGGCCGCGTCGCCGGCATTGCCGACGATTTCGCCGGCGTGCAGCTGCGTCCCTGCCAGTGACCCCGTTCAGTGCTGGTACACGCCCGCCGAAGACAGGAAGCGTTCGAACGATGGCAGGTCCAGGGGTTGGCTGTAGTAGTAACCCTGGCCTACCTCACACCCGCTCTGGAGCAGGAAATGCTCTTCTTCCGCAGTTTCGATGCCTTCGGCGACCACGACCAGTGACAGGCTCTTTGCAAGGGTCAGGATGGCATGCAGGAGTGCCTGCTGGCGCGTACCTGCCCGGTTGATGCCGTGAATAAAAGACCGGTCGATCTTGAGCACATCCACCGGGAAGTCTGCCAGGTAGCTCAAGCTGGAATAACCGGTCCCGAAATCGTCGATCGCCAGCGTCAGGCCCAGTTCCTTGAGTTGTCGCAGCGATCTGCTCGCGTGGCCGATATCGTGCATGAGCACCGACTCCGTCAGTTCGAGCTGCAACACGGCTGGATCGATGTCCGATGCCTGCAATTGCGCGCCGATGTAGTCGACGAATCCAGGATGACGCAACTCCTCGGCCGATACATTGATGGCGATGGTGCCAAAGTCCACCCCCTCGCTGGTCCAGGCCAGCGCTTGCCGGAGCGCTTCATCGAACACCCATCTTCCCAGGGCATTGATCAAGCCCGACGCTTCCGCACAGGGGATGAATTTTGTCGGTGCCACCCATCCCCAGTCCGCATCGTGCCACCGCAACAAGGCTTCGCACCCGCATACCTTCCCGTCGGGGAACTTGATCTTCGGCTGATAGAACAGATTGAAGCTGCCGGCGTTGAGCGCAAGCCGCAGTCGCTCTTCGATACGTTGACGCTCCAGCGTGTCGGCATGTAAGGCATGCGTGAAAACACGCCAGCCGTTTCTCCCGCCGCCCTTGACACTTTGCAGCGCAATATCCGCATGCTGGAGCAGCGTTTCCACAGTCGTGCCATGTTCGGGATAGCTTGCAATGCCAGCACTGCAGCCAATCCGAACGTCCTTACCGCCGATCTGGTGCGGCCAGGCGAGCGCGTCGGCAATGCGTGCCGCGGCCAGCATGGCCTCTTCCGTACTCGATCCTGGCGCCATCACGACGACGAATTCGTCGCCGCCCTGCCGGCCAACCAGGTCGATCAGCCTGAAGCAGCCGCGCAAGCGTTCCGCAACGGAAACGAGCAACTTATCGCCGGCATCATGCCCCAGCGTGTCATTCACGAGTTTGAACTTGTCCAGATCCAGGTACAGGACCGGCACGTTCTGGCGATGGGTCGCGGCATGGGCCAGGGCCTGGTCAAGATGTTTTTGAATCGCGAAACGGTTGGGCAAGCCGGTCAGGAAGTCGTGCCATGCGAGATGGTCGACCTTGGCCTGCATCTCGTAGGCTTCGGTCGTGTCGTGGAATACCATCACGGCCCCCACCAGTGCGCCGGATTCGTCGATGATCGGCGAGCAGGAATCCTCGATGCGTATCGTCGTGCCGTCATGGCGGACCAGCACGGTCCCCGGGGCGACGCGCGCGCTTTGCAGTGTCGAGATGACCTGATGCACGGGATGCACGAGCGCTTCCAGGTTCTCTGCATCCTGGAACGCCATGAGGCCGGCAATCTGGCGCCCGATGAGCTCAGTGGACGGGTAGTGCAACAGGCGGCGGGCGGCGGAGTTGAGGAAGGTGATCTCGGCGCGGGAATTTGTACAGATGACGCCGTCCGCAATGGCCTCGAGCGAAATCGCCGTTTGCTGTTGCCGCTGTTGAAGCGCATGCTGTGACGCGGCATGCCGGATCACGAGCGCAAGGATCTGCAAGATCAGATCGGACGCGGTCGATGAATCGTTCAGGCATGCCGCCGCACCCTGCCCCAGCAACTCGGGCTCCAGCCCGGATCGCTTGCTGGCCATCCACACGAGGACCGGAACCGGTGCGAATGCCCGGATGGCACGCGCCAGCTCGCCCACGCCGTCCGGGCCGGCCGTGTCCAGATCGAGCAGAACCACATGGACAGCATGCGCCGCTCCATGCACTTGCGCCGCCTGGACGCTTGCCGTGACATCGACACGCAGAACCAGGGTGTCGGATGCGGCCCCGGCCAGCGTTGCAAGCAGTCTGGCGAGTGTCGCTGAACCTGATGTGATCACAAGTAGGTTTTGCTCAACCATGACTGCTCTCCCGAAACCGCCCGGCACTGTAAATACCAACAGTAACAGTTTGCAAATGTCCGTTGATATATTATTTCAAGGACAAAGGCGGTTCATGACAGCTCAGGCCGGATTCTTGACCGGTAGCCAGGACGGCTTGGTGTCGGTGTGCAATTCGATCTCGACCGGATCGGTATAGGGAGCGTCGAGCGTGCCGAGGGTCACTGCAATGCGTTCGGGCGAGTGCTCGCTGCGCCAGAACAGCGTCGAGCCGCAGCGCCCGCAGAAGGCGCGCCGGCCGTGGTCGGAAGAAGCATATTCGGTGATGAGGGCCTCGCCGCGCTCGATGCGCAAGCTGGCACGCGGGATATTGGCGTAGGTGCCGGAGGCTGCGCCGTGCTGTTTCTGGCACATGCTGCAATAGCAGTGGCTGGCGCTTTCGACCGGGCCGGTGGTGCTGTAGGCGACATCGCCACACAAGCAGCTTCCTTTTAGCATGTTCGATTCCTCACAAACTGGTTTGGTCGGGGATCCACGCGAGAAGATCGGTGACGCCGATGTCGACGCCCGCCTGCGTTGGCAGCGTGCTTGGACGCCAGTAAAACGATGTCTTCCCGGGTCGGCATGCCGGTCAGCGCTTGACGACGATCGGCTTCAGACCGAAGGAAGACGGCACCGAGCGCGCCGCCTCCAGGGCATCTTCGCGGCTTTCGAAGGGCCCACCGTACAGGCGGTTCAGCGACCCCACCTTGACCACTTCGAGCTTGCCGACTTCGACGCCGGCCTCGAGCAGGCGCCCGCTCATGGCTTCGGCGGTACCGGCGCGGCCGTAGGAGCCGAGCTGGACATAGAAGCTCCCGCGCGGCACCAGCTTGGGCACCACCTGCGCCACCGCCGCGCTGTCGGTGCGCACCCGGTCTTCCAGCATCAGCGCCGCGATCTCCGGCGGCGCCGACTGCGCCTCGGACGCGGCGCTGCGGCGTTCCGATGCCATGCGGATGGGGTCGTTCGGGAACAGACGCTCGACCTCGACCTGGTGGCTGCCCTTGCCCAGCAGGCCGAGCTTGAGCGCCGCCGTGTACGAGACGTCGACGATGCGGCTGGCGTGGAAGGGACCGCGGTCGTTGATGCGCACCACCACCGACTTGCCGGTCTCGACGCTCGTGATGCGCGCATAGGAGGGAATCGGCAGGGTCGGATGCGCCGCCGTCATCTTGTACATGTCGTAGAGCTCGCCCGACGAGGTCTTCTGGCCGTGGAACTTGACGCCGTACCAGCTGGCCACGCCGCGCTGGACGAAGGGGTCCTGGTGCACGATCGGGGTATAGGTCTGGCCGAACACCGAATAGGGGCGGTTGGCCCACTTGGCGTAGGGTTCGGCCTTGACGACCGCATCCGGCATGTCCATCAGGCCGGGCGGTGGATTGAGGCCGGGGCCGTCGTCCTTGTAATAGCCGCCGCGCCCGGAATTGGGCGCCGGCAGCTTCGGCACGTCGGTGTGCTTTGCCGCGGGGTGTTTCCACGGCAGCGGGATCAGGCTCTTGCGTTCACCCGAATCGGTGGTGCCACAGCCGACGAGTTGCGTTGCGAGCAATGCCAGGCCGATGACCGTAGCAAGTTGTTTTCTTGGAACGGCCATTCGTGTCGTCCTATTTCATTACGTCTGCACCAGTTTACGATGTCTTTGAATACTCATCAATATACCAGCGCCGAGACCCAGCGTAATGAAGGCTGTTCCGCCGTAGCTCATGAAAGGTAGCGGAACTCCGACGACAGGCAGGATGCCGATCACCATGCCCATGTTAACGAAAGCATAAGTAAAGTACATCATCGTGATCGCACCGGCCAGCAGGCGCGAGAAAGTGTTCGGGGCATTTGCCGCGATCATCAACCCGCGGCCGATCAGCATCAGGTAGACGAACAGCAGGAACAGGTTGCCGACCAGGCCGAATTCTTCCGAATACACGGCGAACACGAAGTCGGTGGTCTGCTCGGGGACGAATTCCAGGGCGCCCTGCGTTCCCTGGGCGTAGCCCTTGCCAAATATGCCGCCGGAACCAATGGCGATCTCGGACTGGATGATGTGGAAGCCCTTGCCCAGCGGGTCGGAGGTCGGGTCGATCAGGGTCATCACCCGGTCGCGCTGGTAATCGTGCAGCATCGACCAGGCGATCGGCATCGCCGCCGCAGCGGACACGCCCAGCCCGATCAGCGCCTTCCACGGCAGGCCGGCCAGGAAGATCACGTAGAAGCCCGAGGTGCCCACCATCAGCGCGGTGCCGAGGTCGGGCTGCTTGGCGATCAGGGCGAATGGAACCAGCAGGATCACGGCTGCCACGGCGTAGTTCTTCCAGGTGCCGGCATTGGCGCGCTGCTGGAAGTACCAGGCCAGCATCAACGGCGTCGCGATCTTCAGGATTTCGGAGGGCTGGATGTCGACACCGACGTACAGCCAGCGCCGCGCGCCCTTCTTGATGATGCCGAACAGCGCCACCGCGATCAGCAGCGTGACCCCGACCGTATAGATCGGCACGGCGAGCCGCATCAGGGTCTGGGGCGGCACGTTGGCCGCGATCCACATGATCCCGAAGGCCAGCATGAAGTTGCGGATCTGGTGCTCGACCCGGTCGGGGAACTCGGCGCCGGCCGAGGTCATGGTGATCACGCTGGTCATCATCAGGACGAACAGCACCAGGCCGAGCGGCCAGTCGAACACGGTGAAATACGGACGCAGGCGGCGCCGCAGCGAGCGGCGTTCTGGAATGTGCGCCATGCTTATTCCTTTCGAATGGAAGGCGCGGCTTTCGGCGCGGCGCCTGGCAGCGGGTCTTTCGGCTTCGGCGGCGCCGGACGCTTGCCCAGCAGGTAGTAGTCGAGCGCCTTGCGCGCGATCGGGGCGGCGAAGGACGCGCCGAAGCCGACGTTCTCGACGATCAGGGCCAGCGCGATCTTCGGCTTGTCCGCCGGCGCGAAGGCGACGTAGAGCGCATTGTCGCGGTGGCGCTCGTCGATGGCGCTGGCATTGTATTTCTGGCCTTTCAGGCCGATCACCTGCGCGGTGCCGGTCTTGCCGGCCGAGATGTAGCCGGCATTGGCGAAGGCCCGGTGGCCGGTGCCGTAGGATTCCTGGGTCACGCCCACCATGGTGTGCTTGATGAAATCGATGTTCTCCTGCTTGAGCGGGATGCGCCGGGTTTCCTTCGGCACGGTCAGGCTGCGCTGCTTGGTGGCGCCGTCCTCGATCATCTTCACCAGGTGCGGCTTCATCACCACGCCGTTGTTGGCGAGGGTCGAGACCGCGTGCGCCAGCTGGATCATGCTGTAGTTGTTGAAGCCCTGGCCGATCGAGATCGAGATGGTGTCGCCGCCCACCCACTTGCCGGCACGCGGGTTCTTACGGAAGCGCTGCGCCTTCCACTCCTTGGACGGCAGCACACCGGTCTTCTCGTGCTCGAGGTCGATGCCGGTCGGATGGCCGAAACCGAATTGCCCCATGAAGTTCGAGATGTTATCGATGCCCATCTCGTTGCCGAGCTGGTAGTAATAGGTGTCGCAGGATTCGACCACCGACTTGTACATGTCGACGTAGCCGTGGCCGCCCGGCTTGTCGTCGTTGAAGCGGTGCCCGCCCAGCACGTAGAAGCCGGGGTCGCGGATGCCGTCGTTCGGCTTGCGGAAGCCCAGCTCGAGTGCGGCCAGCGCCATGAAGGGCTTGAAGGTCGATCCCGGCGGATAGGTGCCCGACAGCGGCCGGTTCATCAGCGGCCGGTCGAGCGAGGTATTCAGCTCGTTCCAGTTCTGGCTGTCGATGCCGTCCACGAACAGGTTCGGATCGAAGCCGGGGCGCGACACATAGGCCAGCACGTCGCCGGTCTCGGGTTCGATCGCCACCAGCGCGCCGCGGTTCTCGCCGAAGGCTTCCTCGACGATCTTTTGCAGCTCGATGTCGATCGACAGGATCAGGTTGCTGCCCGGGGTCGGCGCCGTGCGCGCCAGGGTGCGGATCGCGCGCCCGCCGGCAGTGCGCTCGACCTGTTCGTAGCCGGTGGTGCCGTGCAGGTAGCTCTCGTACTTCTTCTCGACGCCTTCCTTGCCGATATGCTCGGTGCCGTTGTAGTTGGCATCCAGGCCGTCCTCTTCCAGCCTGGCCGCTTCTTTCTGGTTGATGCGGCCGATGTAGCCGATCACGTGCGAGGCGGTCTCGCCCAGCGGGTACTGGCGGAACAGGCGCGCCTGCACTTCCACGCCCGGGAAGCGGAAGCGCTGCGCGGTGAAGCGCGCCACTTCGTCGTCGGTCAGGCGGGTGCGCAGCGGCACGCTGGCGAAGCTGCGCGACTCTTCCAGCAGGCGCTTGAAGCGGCGCCGGTCGCGCTGCTCGATGACGACCAGCTTGGACAGCTCGTCGATGACGGAATCCAGGTTGGCCTGCAGCTTGGACGGCGTGATCTCGAGCGTGTAGGCCGAGTAGTTGCGCGCCAGGACCACGCCGTTGCGGTCGACGATCAGGCCGCGGTTGGGCACGATGGGCACCAGCGCGATGCGGTTGCCCTCGGCCTGCAGCACGAACTGGTCGTGGCGCAGCACCTGCAGCCAGACGAAGCGCGCCACCAGCAGGCCGAAGCAGATGAAGACGAGCGCCACCAGCGCCGTGAGGCGCATGCGGAACAGGTGGATCTCGCGGTCGTTGTCCTTGAATTCGGTCACGGCAAAGAGCTCATTGTTGCGGTCGGATCGGATGCGGGATCAGATCGGACGGGTATGGTCGCGGTCGACGGCGCGGCGCTGCGGCGCCAGCAGCAGCCACGTAATCAGCGGCCACAGGGCGACCGCGACCACGCTCTCGGCGAAGTGCAGCAGGCCCGGGAAGCGGCCCGACGCCGTGAAGTGGACGAAGGCCTGCACCGCCTGCGCCAGCAGCAGCAGCGGGAACACGTGCATGGCCTGGGTCATCACGGGGAACCACAGCACGCGGCGGTGGATCATGATGGCCAGGTAGGACAGCAGCGTGTAGGCGAGCGCGTTCTCGCCCAGCAGGCTGGCGTCGTGCACGTCCATCAGCAGGCCCATCACGAAGGCCACGCCGATGCCGACCTTGCGCGGCTGGTGGATGCCCCAGAACACCAGCACCAGCGCGACGAAGTCGGGGGCGCCGACCCAGCGGCCCAGCGGCAGCAGGTTGAGCATGAAGGCGCAGACCAGGCTGAAGGTGATGAACAGCGGGCTGACGGGCAGCAGGATGTAATGCGGACGGTTACCGGGCATTATTGGCCCTCCCTGGTGGCCGGGCGTGGGTTGTTGGCGGGGGCGGCCACAGTGGCCGCGGCGGGCTGCGCGGCCGGCGGCCTTGCGGTGCCGGCGGCTGGGGTGCCCAGGCCTTGTGCAGGCAGTTGCGGAACGCCCTGCGGCGGCAGCGGCGCCGGCGCCAGCGGCGGCGCCGGGATCGGCGCCATGTCCGGCAGCTTGCGGCGCGCGGTGGTGGCGGCGCTCTGCATCTCGGCCTGGGGACGCGGCGGCAGCTTCGACTGCGACATGATGATCAGGAGCTGGCGGTTGCGGTCGATGCCGGCCAGCGGCTGGCAGACCACGCGCCCGAAGGCGCCGGCGGCGACGTTCTCGACCTGCACCACCTTGGCCACCGCCAGGCCGGCCGGGTACATGCCGTCCAGGCCCGAGGTGACCAGCACGTCGCCCACCTGGATGTCGGCGTTCGCCACCACGAAGCGCAAATCGAGCAGGCCGGACTGGCCGCGGCCGTAGGCGATGCTGCGCAGGCCGCTGCGCAGCACCTGCACGGGAATCGCCTGCTCCTTGTCGGTCAGGAGCGTGACCTCGGACGTGAACGGGAACACGCGCGTGACCTGGCCGACCACGCCCGCATGGTCGATCACGGGCAAGCCGAGCACGACGTCATTGCGCGAACCGCGGTCGATCACGATGCGCCGGGTCGAGGGATCGCGTGCGTCGTACAGGATCTCGGTCATCTGCGCCTGGACCGGCAGGTGCTGCTTCGCATCCATCAGGCGGCGCAGCTGGGCGTTCTCGGCCATTTGCAGCTGGGCCTGCTGCAGCACGCGGGCCTGCGCCAGTTCGCGGGTCTTGAGCTCGCGGACTTCCTTCTGCAGCGAGGAGATCGAGGAGAAGTAGCCGGCCATGTTGCCGAGCGCCTCGCGCGGCATCAGGGCGGCCATCTGTACCGGATAGAGGATGGTGGCGGCCACCTGGCGCACTGACGCCAGGGTCTGGTAGCGGGCGTCGACGACCAGCAGCAGCACCGAGATCAGGGCGAAGACGATAGCCTTCACCCGGGCCGGGGCACCTTGTTTGAAAAGCGGCGGAGGACTGTATTGCATGCCGAATTGGCGTCCTGTCTAGTCGGTGCGCGGAATGTCAACGCGGGCAGACGCGCGCGGGATCATCCGCACGCCCTGCCCGCTGTCGCATCGGCCGCGCCGCTGTTATCGTTGTTATTCGTAGGAGAAGATGGAACCGAGCTTGTCCATGCGCTCGAGCGCCATGCCCGAACCGCGCACCACGCAGGTCAGCGGGTCTTCGGCCACCAGCACCGGCAGGCCGGTCTCTTCCATCAGCAGGCGGTCGAGGTCGCGCAGCAGCGCGCCGCCGCCGGTCAGCATCATGCCCTTCTCGGCGATGTCGGCGCCCAGTTCCGGCGGAGCCTGTTCCAGGCCGTTCTTGACGGCCGAGACGATGTTGTTGAGCGGGTCGGTCAGGGCTTCCAGGATCTCGTTGCTCGAGATGGTGAAGGAACGCGGGATGCCTTCGGACAGGTTGCGGCCCTTGACTTCCATTTCCTTGATCTCGGAACCCGGGAAGGCCGAACCGATGGCCTTCTTGATCGCTTCGGCGGTCTGTTCGCCGATCAGCATGCCGTAGTTGCGGCGGATGTAGTTGACGATGGCTTCGTCGAACTTGTCGCCGCCGACGCGCACCGAACCCTTGTAGACCATGCCGCCCAGCGAGATGATGCCCACCTCGGTGGTGCCGCCGCCGATGTCGACCACCATCGAGCCGGTCGCGTCCGAGACCGGCAGGCCGGCGCCGATCGCGGCCGCCATCGGCTCTTCGATCAGGTAGACCTGCGAGGCGCCGGCGCCGAGGGCCGATTCGCGGATCGCGCGGCGCTCGACCTGGGTCGAACCGCAGGGCACGCAGATGATGATGCGCGGCGACGGGCGGAAGAACTTCGAATCGTGGACCATGCGGATGAACTGCTTGAGCATCTGCTCGGTGACGGTGAAGTCGGCGATCACGCCGTCCTTCATCGGGCGGATGGCCTCGATGTTGCCCGGCACCTTGCCCAGCATCTGCTTGGCTTCCTTGCCGACCGCCTGGATGGTCTT
The DNA here is from genome assembly GCF_059685865.1 of Telluria sp. ZB4P36. Lineage (NCBI taxonomy): Bacteria > Pseudomonadati > Pseudomonadota > Betaproteobacteria > Burkholderiales > Oxalobacteraceae > Telluria > Telluria sp. ZB4P36. Next base: position 23,716 of record NZ_JCASIE010000026.1, on the reverse strand, counting down.
CTTGCCGTTCGGACCGCCCTCCTGGCGGATCGCGACGACCGACGGCTCGTCCAGCACGATGCCCAGGCCGCGCACGTAGATCAGGGTGTTGGCGGTGCCGAGGTCGATCGCCAGGTCATTCGAGAAGTAGCTGCGTAAAGAACCAAACATGGGTGTCCTGATTGCGCGTGAAGTCGCGCATGAAAATTGATCGGTTTGTCTTCGCCGCGTCTGCGGATGCATCGCGGTCTTTCCTGCGGCGGACTAGCTTTCAGCCCGACAGCGCATTAGCCCGCCATTCTACCTTATAATTTGTCGATTAAATGCTGAAAACGGGCGGTTTTACCCCCCAATTCAAAGGCGAGATCGACGGTGTTACCAAGGTTTTATCGGACGTAGCGCGCCGTTCGCTGACCGCTTGCCAACTTTCATTAACAGCCCAACCACATTTATCGCGCGGCCCCCGCCGCGCCCATTGCCATGTCCCTGACACTTTCAGACGTAAAACGCATTGCCAACCTGGCGCAGCTCGAGATGGACGAAGCCCACGCGGAGATCGCGCTGGCCGAGCTGAACGGCATCTTCGCCCTGGCCGAGCAGATGCAGGCGGTGGACACGACCGGCGTTGCCCCCCTGTCGCAGCCGCTCGCCAGCATCATGGCCATGCCGCTGCGCCTGCGCGACGACGTGGTGACCGAAGAGAACCGCCGCGAGGACTACCAGGCCCCGGCGCCGAAGGCGCAGGACGGCCTGTACCTGGTGCCGAAGGTCATCGAGTAATCCACGCAAACCGCTTCCAGAACAACGACCATGCACAACAAGACCATCAAAGAGCTGTCCGCGCTCCTGCAATCGAAGCAGGTGTCGAGCGTCGAACTGACCAGCCACTACCTCGACCGCATCGAGGCGAGCAGCCACAACGCCTTCCTGCACCTGGACCGCGAGCGCACCCTGGCCCAGGCGGCCGGCGCCGACGCCCGCATCGCCGCCGGCACGGCCGGCCCGCTGACCGGCGTGCCGATCGCGCACAAGGACATCTTCGTCACCCGTGGCTGGCGCACCACAGCCGGCTCGAAAATGCTGGCCAATTATGAAAGCCCGTTCGACGCGACCGTGGTCGAGCGCTTCGCGCAGGCCGGCATGGTCACCCTGGGCAAGGTCAACCTCGACGAATTCGCGATGGGCTCGGCCAACGAGAACTCGGCCTTCGGCTTTGTTACGAACCCCTGGGATCCGCTGGCGGTGCCGGGCGGCTCCTCGGGCGGCTCGGCCGCCGCGATCGCTGCGCGCCTGGCGCCGGCCGCCACCGCGACCGACACCGGCGGCTCGATCCGCCAGCCGGCCGCCTTCTGCGGCGTCACCGGCATCAAGCCGACCTACGGCCGCGTGTCGCGCTTCGGCATGATCGCCTTCGCCTCCTCGCTCGACCAGGGCGGCCCGATCGCCCAGACCGCCGAGGACTGCGCCCTGCTGCTGAACGAGATGATCGGCTTCGACGAGCGCGACTCGACCAGCCTGACGGTCGAGCAGGGCAACGTGGCCGAGGACTACACCCGCGACCTGAACAAGCCCCTGAACGGGCTGCGCATCGGCGTGCCGAAGGAATACTTCGGTGAAGGCCTGGCGGCAGACGTCGAGCAGGCCGTGCGCGCGGCGCTGGACGAATTCGTGAAGCTGGGCGCCTCGCTGGTCGAGATCTCCCTGCCGAAGACCGCACTGTCGATCCCGACCTACTACATCATCGCCCCGGCCGAGGCCTCGTCGAACCTGTCGCGCTTCGACGGCGTGCGCTACGGCCACCGCGCCAGCGAGTACAAGGATCTGCAGGACATGTACCGCAAAACCCGCGCCGAAGGCTTCGGCCGAGAGGTGCAGCGCCGCATCATGGTCGGCACCTATGTGCTGTGCCACGGCTACTACGACGCCTACTACGTGCAGGCGCAGAAGATCCGCCGCCTGATCGCCGACGACTTCCAGGCCGCATTCGCCGACAGGTGCGACGTGATCATGGGCCCGGTGGCGCCGACGGTGGCCTGGGACCTGGGCGCCAAGGCCAACGACCCGGTGGCGAACTACCTGGCCGACATCTTCACGCTGTCGACCAGCCTGGCGGGCCTGCCGGGCATGTCGATCCCGGTCGGTTTCGGCCAGGGTGAAAAGAACGCCAAGCGCCCGGTCGGTCTGCAAATCATCGGCAACTACTTCGCCGAAGCGAAGCTGCTGAACATCGCGCACCAGTACCAGCAGGTGACCGACTGGCACCAGCGCGCGCCGGAAGGCGTGTAAGCCCACAAGCACAGAATACAGAGAGAACACACCATGCAATGGGAAGTCGTCATCGGTCTTGAGAACCACGTGCAGCTCACGACCAACTCGAAAATCTTCAGCGGCAGCTCGATCCGTTTCGGCGCCGAGCCGAACACGCAAGCCAGCCCGGTCGACCTGGCGCTGCCGGGCGTGCTGCCGGTCCTGAACCGCGGCGCCGTCGAGCGCGCGATCCGTTTCGGCCTGGCCGTGGGCGCGAAGATCGCGCCGCAGTCGGTCTTCGCCCGCAAGAACTACTTCTACCCCGACCTGCCGAAGGGCTACCAGATCAGCCAGTTCGAGGACCCGGTGGTCCAGGGCGGCACCATCAGCTTCGCCTACGAGAAGGACGGCAAGCTGGAGACGAAAACCGTCAACCTGACCCGCGCCCACCTCGAGGAAGACGCCGGTAAATCGCTGCACGAAGACTATGCCGGCATGAGCGGCATCGACCTGAACCGCGCCGGCACGCCGCTGCTCGAGATCGTGTCGGAGCCGGAGATGCGCAGCGCGAACGAGGCGGTGGCCTATGCCAAGGCCCTGCACTCGCTGGTGGTCTGGCTGGGCGTCTGCGACGGCAACATGCAGGAAGGCAGCTTCCGCTGCGACGTCAACGTCTCGGTGCGCCCGATGGGCCAGAAGGAATTCGGCACCCGCTGCGAGATCAAGAACCTGAACTCCTTCCGCTTCATGGAAGAAGCCATCCACTACGAAGTGCGGCGCCAGATCGAGCTGATCGAAGACGGCGGCAAGGTGATCCAGGCGACCCGCCTGTGGGACCCGGACAAGAAGGAAACCCGCTCCATGCGCACCAAGGAAGACGCGCAGGACTACCGCTACTTCCCGGACCCGGACCTGCCGCCGCTGGTGATCGGCCAGGACTGGATCGAGCGCGTGAAAGCCGACATGCCGGAACTGCCGGGCGCCCTGCGCGCGCGCTTCACCGGCGACTACGGCCTGCCGGAGTACGACAGCCTGGTGCTGACCTCCTCGAAGGCGATGGCGACCTACTACGAAGCCGTGGTGGCCGCGGCCGGCAAGGAAAACGCCAAGGCGGCGGCGAACTGGATGATGGGCGACGTCTCGTCGACCCTGAACCGCGAAGGCGTGGAACTCGACCAGTCGCCGGTGTCGGCCGCCCAGCTTGCGCTGCTGCTCAAGCGCATCGCCGACGGCACCATCTCGAACAAGGCCGGCAAGGAAGTCTTCGCCGCCATGTGGGAAGCGAAATCGGATGACGCCGGCCTGGCCGATACCGTGATCGACCAGAAGGGCCTGAAGCAGATCTCGGACACGGGCGCGCTGGAAGCGATCGTCGACGAAGTCCTGGCCGCCAACGCCAAGTCGGTCGAGCAGTACCGCGCCGGCAAGGAAGCCGCGATCAACGCCCTGATCGGCCAGACCATGAAGGCCTCGAAGGGCAAGGCCAATCCGGCCCAGGTGACCGAGCTGCTGAAGCAGAAGCTGGCCGGCTGATCCGGCAGGCTGCAATAAATAAGCCGGAGCATGCTCCGGCTTATTTGTGCCCGTCGGCGCTGCCTTAACGGCCTTTGGCCTCTTTGCGCTCTTCCTTCATCATGCAGACGTAGTCGGCCAGCGGCATCAGCTCGAACTCGCGGCGGTTCGCCTCGACCTCGCGCAGGCTCTCGGCGTTCGGCAGGCCGAGATGGCTGCCGGCGAAGTTGTCGGAGGACTGGGTGCCGAAACGCTGGGGTTTGCCCTGCGCCTGCAACAGCCGGTCGACGTAGCGCGCCATGTCGCTGCCGGACAGTTCGCCGTCCACGCGGCGCTGGTCCAGCACCGGCACCAGCGATTGCTGGAACTTCGGGGCGCGGTCGGCGTGCAGGGCCAGCAGCCAGGCGTCGTGCACGCCCTGCTCGCCCACCTGGGCCGCGCTCGGGAAGCCCTTGCTGCGCACCAGTTCGAACAGCCACTTGACGTTCTCTTCGTCGATCGCCGCCACCTCGCGGCGCGGGCCCCAGTCCTTGCGGGCGGCCTTCACCATCGCCAGGCGCGCCTGCTGGTCGCGGGCGGCGCGGGCGGCCAGTTCGGCGCGCAGTTGCGGATCGGTGAAGCTGCGCGCGGCATCGCGCTTCGCCAGCGCTTCGTCGGTCTCGTTCGGGTGGGCGGCATACCAGGCGCTCACGCCCGGGCAATTGGCCGCGACGGCAGGGTCGGCGGCCCAGGCCGAGGCGCTGAAGGCGGCGCACAGGAGCGCCGCGCAGGCGGCGGAATGCTGCATGTTCCAGACGCCCATGCTCAGACTCCGTAGCGCGCGCGGTAGGCGGCAACCGCGTCCTTGTGCGCGCCGAGGTCGGCGCCCGCCTCGTTCGACAGGTAAGTGAACAGGTCGTCCAGGTTGGCGATCGAGATCACCGGGATGCCGAATTCCTGCGATACCTGCTGCACCGCCGAGTGTTCCGACAGCGCGCCATCCTTGCCCGAACGCTCCATGCGGTCGAGTGCGATCAGCACCGCCGCCGGCTCGGCGCCCGCGGCGCGGATCATGTCCACCGATTCGCGCACCGAGGTGCCGGCCGAGATCACGTCGTCGATGATCACGACCTTGCCCGCCAGCCTGGCGCCGACGATGGTGCCGCCTTCGCCGTGGTCCTTGGCTTCCTTGCGGTTGTAGGCGAACGCGGTGTCGCGGCCCTTGGCGGCCAGCGCCACCGCGGTCGCCGAGGCCAGGGTGATGCCCTTGTAGGCCGGGCCGAACAGCATGTCGAATTCGACGCCGGAGTCCAGCAGCGTCTGCGCGTAGAACTGCGCCAGCCGGCCCAGCGTCGCGCCGTCGTGGAACAGGCCGGCGTTGAAGAAGTACGGCGACTGGCGCCCTGCCTTGGTCGTGAATCGACCGAACTTCAATACTTCGGCCTTGACCGAAAATGCAATAAATTCCTGGCGCAGATCGCTCATGCGTTCCCCCTTGATCAGAAAGGCGGTATTGTACCTGCGCCCAGGACCGGCCGGAACAGGTCTAGCCGCCCGCCACCACCCGCGCCGCATCGCCCGGGCTGATCGGCTTGACCAGGTGGCGCTCGAAGCCGCTGGCCTGGCTGCGCGCCCGGTCCGCTTCCTGTCCATAGCCGGTCAGCGCCACCAGCCGGCATGCCTCGCCGCCCGGCAGCGCGCGGATGCGCGCGGCAAGCTGGTAACCGTCCAGCACCGGCAGGCCGATGTCCAGCAGGGCGACCTCGGGCTGCAGCCGCCCGAAGGCTGCCAGCGCCGCCACCGGGTCATGGCAGACCTCGACCGTGTGGCCGAGCGCAGCCAACAGGCTGCCCAGGGTCTCGCCGCCATCGACGTTGTCGTCCACGATCAGGACGCGCCGCTGCACTGCGGGCGTGGCGGTTTCTGGCGCCGCAGTCATTTCGGGCGCACTGCCCAGGGGCAGGCGCACCATGAATTCGCTGCCGCAGCCGCGCCCTTCGCTGCGCGCCTCGACCGTGCCGCCATGCAGGGCGACGATGTTCTTGACCAGCGCCAGCCCGATCCCGAGCCCGCCTTCGGCACGGTCGACGCTGCGCTTACCCTGGAAGAACAGGTCGAACACCTGGCTGCGCATCTCGGGCGCCAGGCCGATGCCGTTGTCGGCGACGCTGATCAGGACCGCGGCGTCGCCGTCGCGGCGCGCGCGCAGCCGTATCCGGCCTCCGGGCTTGGTATACCGTGCAGCGTTGGTCAGCAGGTTAGCCACCACTTGCGCCAGGCGTACCGGGTCCGCTATCCATTCCAGGCCGTCCTCGATGTCGACCTCGAGCCGGTGCCGGCCCTGTTCGATCAGCAGGCTGGCCATTTCGACCGCCTTGCCGAGCACCTGCGCCAGCGCGATGCGCTCGAGCTTCAGGTCGACCTTGCCGCGCGTGACCCGCGACACGTCGAGCAGGTCGTCCACCAGGCGCACCAGATGGTCGACCTGGCGCTGGATGATGTCGCGCTCGCGCACGTGGCTCGCCTGGCCGGCGCCCTTTCCATCACCATCACGCATGCGCATCAACTGCAGCGCGGTGACGATCGGAGACAGCGGATTGCGCAGCTCGTGCCCCAGCATCGCCAGGAATTCATCCTTGGCCTGGTTGGCCGAGCTCAGCTCGGCCAGCATGCGCTCGCGCTCGCGCTGCGCAAGTTCGATCTGCTGGCGGTTGTGCACGTGCTCGGTCACTTCGACGACCACGACAATGACGCCCTCGCGCACGCCCTGCGCGTCTTCCAGCGCTTCCAGGCTGAACCTGAAGAAACGCTCGCGGCGCTTGCCCGCGACGTCGAGAATCTCGATGCGCAGCTCTTGCGCGCAGAATGGCTTGCCGGTCTCGAATACCTGCTCGAGGGCGTGTTCGACGGGACCGCCGCGCAGCTGCGGGAAGCAGTCGCCGAAACGCTTGCCGGCCAGGTCGGCGCGGCCCGCCAGTTCACAATAGCGCCGGTTGGCAAGATGGAAGCGCAGCGCGGGCCCCACCAGCAGCGCCGCGGCCACCGGGGCGTTCAGCAGCATGGCATCGCGCTGGGCCAGCGCGGCGTCGCGCTGGTGGCGCTCGGTCGCGTCGCGCGTGAAGCAGCGCGTGTAGCGCAGCCGGCCATCGTCGAAACAGCCGTTCGAGTGGATCACGACCTGCTTGATCGAACCGTCCTTGCAGCGCAGGCGCGCCGGCCGGTCATACAGGGTACCGCCCGAATTCAGCGTCCCGAGGATGTCGTCGATGACGTCGGCGTCCAGGTGGAACTCGGCGATGTGGCGCCCGACGTATTCTTCCCAGCGATAGCCGAGCATCTGCAGTTCGGCGCGGTTGGCCCACAGGATGGTGCCGTCAGGCCCGACCCGGTGCAGGCCTTCGACCGCGTTCTCGACGAAGTCGGCCAGTTCGCGTTCGCGCCAGCGCAGCTCCTCCTCCGATTCGCGCAGGCGCGCCACCTCGGCTTCGAGGGCCGCAAGCTTCTGTTCCAACTTGACATGCTCCAGCGCACGGTCCTTGAGGTCGTGGTCCCGGCCTTCCGGCGTGTGCCCGTGGGCGCAGTGGTGTTCCGCGCACACCTGCTCGAAGGCGCGCGCCTGGGTCTCGTCCTGGAACAGGGTCCAGGGATAGGCGCAGAACAGGGCGAAGCGGTAATCCGCGGCGACCAGGTTCCACAGCTGCTCGAGCCGCACCGCGGCATCGTAGCGGCCTTCCATGCACAGCAGGGCGACCATTTCGCCGAAGGCGTGCACCGGCCCGCCCCCGCTGCCGGCCTGCGCCAGCACCGGCCCGATCACGGCGCGGAAGCGCGCTTCGTCCGGCCAGCCGTCGACCATGAAATGCGACAGCGTGTCGGCGGCGTCGAGGAAGCGCACGCGCACGGCCGCCGCGCCGAGCATCGCGCGCAAGGAGGCGACATGGGCAGGCGTGGCGATCACGATGCCGGCGCCATGCCTGGCGCCACGTCCGCTGCCGGCGGCGGCGAGCGCGGTGCCGAGGAAGGCGGCCACTTCGGCCAGCAGCAGTCCTTCGTCGTCGTAGAACCGGACGGTGTGGCGTGCGCCGCTGTCCGGAAGCGTGGTATCGGTCTTGATAGAGCCACTCCTGTCGATAGGCGCGTGGCCCTGGACAGGCCGGCGGAGAAGTGCGAAGTGTAACAGACCTCGCCCGGCGCTTTGCGGTTCGATCCTTGGAACAAGATCCCGGCATTCCGGGGCATCGCAAAACACGCTACACTGTCGCGCTCCGATGCTGCCCGCGCGGCGTCAGGCCGCCTTCACATTTCGATAGATCCATGCCAAGAATTATCTCCGCCAACCTGAACGGCATCCGTTCGGCCCACAAAAAAGGTTTCTTCAACTGGCTCGCCACCCAGTCCGCCGACTACATCTGCGTACAGGAGCTGAAGGCGCAGGAAGCCGACATGACCGAGGAATTCCTCGCCCCGCACGGCTACCACGGCCACTTCCATTACGCCGAAAAGAAGGGTTACTCGGGCACCGGCGTCTACAGCCGCAGCGCGCCGGACAACAGGCGCATCGGCTTCGGCTGCCAGGAATTCGACGCCGAAGGCCGCTATACCCGCTGCGATTTCGGCAACCTGACCGTGATCTCGGTCTACTGCCCGTCCGGTTCCTCGTCGCCGGAGCGCCAGCTGGCCAAGTTCCGCTTCATGGAAGTGTTCCTGCCGCACCTCGCGGAGCTGAAGGCGGAAGGCCGTGAAGTCGTGATCTGCGGCGACTGGAACATCGCGCACAAGGAAATCGACCTCAAGAACTGGAAGAGCAACCAGAAGAACTCGGGCTTCTTGCCGGAAGAGCGCGCCTGGATGACGCGCATCTTCGACGAAATCGGCCTGGTCGACGTGCACCGCGTGGTGGCGCCGGATGCCGCGGATTACACCTGGTGGAGCAACCGCGGCCAGGCCTACGCCAACAATGTGGGCTGGCGCATCGACTACCATGTCGCCACCCCGGGCATCGCGGCGCGCGCCAAGTCCGTGTCCATCTACAAGGACGAGCGCTTCAGCGACCACGCCCCGCTCATCATTGATTACGATCTCTAATACATAGCCGGGATTTATAAGACTTTCTTATAAATCCTACCCCCCCATTTCAGGGGGATTCGCTGCCGAAATGATGCAAATTTGCACCATTCGGCGGCTTTGGCGAAGTGGCATGCCTTTTTTGTTGATACTATCCGTCTGGTAACTTTCTAATCAGAATGTTCCGTTGACGGAACAACAACAAGTCTGCCGGCCATGCCAACTACCTCGACTCCCCTCGCCTCTTCCCTCCTCCTGACCACCTCCGCCGAGACGGTCAAAGGCGTGACCCGTATCGACCTGAACTTTGCGACGGCGATGGCCAAGGGAAGCGGTTCGATCTTCGTCACCGACGGCGCCGTGCAGACTGTGATCGACCGCGTCACCGGCCAGCCAACGTTGCGTGTGGTCGGCGCCACCTTCACCAAGCTGGTGCCGCTCGACCAGGTGCAGGTCAGCGGCACCCACGTCAGCTTCGATGCCGCCGGCCTGCCGGCGGGCGCCAGCCTGAACGTCTACATGGGCGCGGGCACGCTGCTCAGCGGCGGCAAGGCCGTCTCCGCTCTCACCGTGCCGGGCACTGCGGCTTTCACCACGCCGGCCGTGGTGGTCGAGCCCCCTCCGTCCCAACTGAGCGCGAGCATCGCCCTGGACGGCAGCAGCCTGAAGTCCGGCCAGGACATCACCGCCACCATCACCTTCAGCAAGCCTGTCACGAGCCTCGACCCTGCCGCGCTCAGCGCCGTCAATGCGAGCATCGGCAAGCTGGAGAAGCTGGGCGATGGCAGCGTCTGGAAACTGACGCTGAGCGGCGCTGCCGCCACCAACGCAGCAAGCAACGTGCTGCGCCTCGACATGGCCCAGGTCAGCGCCGGCGACGGCAGCCGCGGCACCGGCATCAAGGAATCGGCGCCCTATCTGGTCGATACCCTGGTCGCGGCCCACATCGACCCGGTCATCCAGATGTTTGACGATAACGGCCCGGATGACATGGACGGCATCACCAACGGCGACGCCATGGGTGTCGGCGGCATCCTCCATGGCGCCCTGCAGCCCGGTGAGTTCATCGAACTCGTCATCAACGGCCAGCCGGTCGATCCCGCCAAGGTCGAGAAATTCGAAAACACCTACGAGCCGGGCACCTATTATTGGTACTACTTCGGCGAAGAAGGCGATCACTTCAATCCCGGCCAGAATTCGGTACAGGCCCGCATCGTCCGGCCGGACGGCCACGGCAGCCTGGTGGCCAGCAAGACCATCACCGTCGAGCGCGATGCGCCGGACATCGTGTCGGCACCGAGCGGCACGATCGACGCGGCCAAGGCAATCACGATCAGCTTCGACGAAGCGATGTACTGGAGCGGCCATGCCGAATCCTCCGGCGAGATCGAAATCGTCGACAGCTTCGGCAATACCAGCAGGATCGACATGAACGAGAGCATGCTCTCGGCGGACGGCAAGACCCTGACGCTGACCCCGGCCGAGCACAATCTTGCGACCGGCAACCAGTATTCGATCACCCTGCCGGAGAACCTGACCGACCTGGCAGGCAACGAGTACACCGGCCCTGCGATCGCGTTCAGCACCGCCGGCGACTACCAGGACAAGGCCGCGCCGCGCCTGGTGCAGCTGTACATCGCCAACGGCAGCGGCAACTACGGCAAGGGCGCCGTGCTCGATTTCCGCCTGCGCTATACCGAGAAGGTCAGTCTCGACGCAGGCACGGTGCCCGAGCTCTACCTCGACAACGGCAAGGTCGCCAAGTACGTGGGCCTGACGGCCGACGGCAAGGAAATGATGTTCACCTACACGGTCGAGGCAGGCGACGATATCGACAACCTGGACTACGCCGATCCTTCGTCGACGCTGTACGGCAAGGTGCGCGACGCCGCCGGCAACGTCTTCCGGCAGGAACACGCCGAGTACGACGGCCTCACCACCGCGGACGGCAAGCTCGCCAAGGTGGCGATCGACACAGCCGCGGCGATGCCCGGCGCGCCCCAGCTGCATGCGACCAGCGAGGCCAGCGCCGCAGGCAACAACAGCACGGCGGACATCCAGCCGCGCCTGACCGGCGGCGGCGCCGAAGCCTATGCCACGATCGCGATCTATGCGGGCGACACCAGGGTCGGCAGCGCCACCGCCGACGCCGACGGCCACTGGGACACGGTGCTGGCGACCTCGCTGTCGATCGGCACCCACCAGCTCACGGTGACCCAGCGTGACCTCGCGGGCAACGTCAGTGCGCTCTCGAGCGCGCTCGCCCTCACCATCGCGGCCCCCATGCCGACCAGCCTCGCGGCGCCGGTAATGGCGACCGCCAGCGACACGGGCGTGTCCAACAGCGATAACCTGACCCTGACCGAGCAGCCGGGCATTGCCGGCAAAGGCCCCGCCAACACGGCGCTCACGCTGAAGCACAACGGCGCCTTCCTCACCAACATCAGCACGGACGCGAACGGCGACTGGAGCACCACCCTGCCCGCGCTCGCCGACGGCGTGCACGGCTTCAGCGTGCACCTGGGCGAGACCCTGGCATCGTCGACCCTGTCGATCACGGTCGACCGCAGCAGGCCGACCGTGGCGGCCGGCCCGAACGGCGCCGCTCACTTCAACCCCAACGGCGACATCGTCATCCGTTTCAGCGAGGCGGTGCACATCGCGGCATCCGACGGCGACGCAGACATGCTGGTGCTGGTCGACGCGAACGGCAGCCAGCAAAAGATCGCGCTCAGCGACGCCAAGCTGTCGGCCGACAAGCGCACCCTGACCATCGGCGCGGACATGCACACCCTGGCCGCGCTCACCGACTACCGCGTCCAGCTGCCGACCACGCTCACCGATCTCGCCGGCAATGGGATGAGCGAGTACGCGATCGCCTTCCGTACCGGTAACAGCGCGCTGCCGAGCGCCGTGCGGGCGATCGTCAGCGGCGACCACAGCTACCGCGCCGGCGAAACCATCAGCTTCCGCATCCGTTTCAACGAACAGGTCGAGAAGTCCGGTGCGAGCGAGCTGTCGCTTGGCCTGAGCAACGGTGCGCGCGCCATCTTCAGCGGCATCAGCGGCAACGAGGCGGTCTTCAGCTACACCGTCGCTGCCGGCCAGGATGCCGACAATCTCCAGATCACCGACCGATCGATGCTGGTGGGACGCTTCGCCGACCTGTCGGGCAACCTGCTGGACAGTGCGCACATCGAGTTCAGCGGCCTGTACGACGACAGCGGTTACGGCAGCTGGATCGACATCGACACCGTGGCGGCGGCGCCGGACCTGCCGCTGCTCGCCGCGGACAGCAACTCCGGCAGCACGCTCGACCTGCTGACCAAGGACAAGACCCCGACCCTGGCCGGCACCACCGCCGAGGCTTATGCGCGCATCGAGATCTACGAGGGCAGCACCCTGCTCGGCATCGGCTACGCCGACGACCAGGGCGACTGGACCGTGACCGTGGAGGCAGGCAAGGAACTGGCCGACGGCGCGCACCAGCTCACCGTCAAGCAGATCGACGTGGCCGGCAACATCAGCCCGGCCTCGGCGCCCCTGGGCGTGACGATCGACACCGCGGTCGCCGTGCTGGCCGCGCCGAAGCTGGCCGATGGCTACGACACCGGCACTTCGGCGACCGACAACCTGACCCGCGAGAACAGGCCGGTCTTCGCGGGCAGCGGCGCCGAAGCCGGCGCCAGGATCGATATCATGGTGGGCTCCACCGTACTCGGCTCCGGCACCGCCGACGCCAAGGGCGACTGGAAAGCCGGCCTATCCACCTCGGCGGGCATCCTGGCCGACGGCGGATGGGCCTTCACGGTCAGGCAGGAGGACCTTGCCGGCAACCTGAGCAGTGCCTCGGGCCCGCTGGTGATCACGGTCGACAGCACCGCCCCCGCCGCACTGGCGGCCCCGATCCTGGATGCGGCGAGCGACACCGGCATCTCGAACACCGACCTTCTCACCAAGGACAACACGCCGACCTTCACCGGCAGCGGCGCACTGGCGAACAGTGTCGTCGCCCTGATGCTGGGTTCCACCGAAGTCGGCCGTGCAGTCGCGGATGCAGCCGGCAACTGGTCGATCACCAGCAGCACGCTTGCCGATGGCGCCCACCAGTTCCGCGTGCACCAGTTCGACCCGGCCGGCAACCAGGGGCCCGATTCGGCAGCGCTGGAAGTGAAGATCGATACCGTCGCTCCGACCCCTGGGACCGCCTCGGTGAGTACGCTCGGCCGCAAGTTCATCCTGCCCTTCAGCGAGGCCATTGTGTTTACCCCGAGCGGCCGCTTCAAGCTGCTCGACGGCAGCACCGAGCTCGCTTCCTACTACGGCAACAACAACAGCGGCTGGAGCGTCACGCAGGACAGCAAGGGCGACTGGTCGGTCCTGAACTTCAACATTTCGCTCAACGGCCTGCTGAAGATGCAGTGGACCAACGGCAGCGTCACCGACCTGGCCGGCAATGTCGCCGACATTACCGGTACGCCGGAGTGGGTGTTCACGATCTGAGGTCTTGCCTCGCCCTTAGGGCCAGTCGAGCCGGAAGCCGCTGTCGAAGCGGCGCGGCTGGCCGCTGAGCGGATCGTCGAAGGCGATCGAACGCGCCAGCAGTTGCAGGGGGGCGCTGAAGTCGTCGCCCTTGCATGGCAAGGCGACCGGATAGAAGGCGTCGTTCAGGATCGGCGCGCCGAGCGACGCCAGGTGCAGGCGCAACTGGTGCTTGCGTCCCGTGTGCGGATGCAGGCGGTAATGCGCCAGCGCGCCGCGCCGCTCGATCAGCTCGATCAGGGTTTCCGAATTCGGCTCGCCCGGCACTTCCGCGCTGACGAAGAACTGCTCGGCATCCTGCATGCGGCTACGGTAGGTGAGCGGGAATTCCCTGCCTTCGATCATGCCTGCCAGCGCCTCGTAAACTTTCTTCACCACCCGCTTCTGGAACATCGACTGGTAGGCGCCGCGCGAGGCCGGGTTGTGCGAGAAGATCACCACGCCCGCGGTCTCGCGGTCGAGCCGGTGGATCGGCACCAGGTGCGGCAGGTCGAACCGCTTCTTCAGGCGCACCAGCAGGGTCTCGTGCAGGAAGCGCCCGGTCGGGATGGTCGGCAGGAAGTGCGGCTTGTCGGCCACCAGCAGGTGCTCGTCCTGGAACAGCACCCGTTCCCGAAACGGGATCGGGGTCTCGGGCTGTTCGAGCTCGCGGTAATACCAGACGCGCATGCCCTGCCGTACCTGGCTGCCGGCGTTCAAGGGCAGGCCCTTGGCGTCGACGATGTCGCCGCGCGCCAGGCGTTGCGCCCAGGCGGCTTCGGACACGTCGGGGAAACGCTCCACCAGGAAGCGCAGCATGCCGCCGGCGCGGGTCTCGGTCAGCCACAGGTAGCTGGGCGCGACGCCGTCGCGGGTCGGCAGCGGCACGTAGGCATTGGCTTCGGCCTGGCGGCCCTTGCGGCTGCTTCCCATCAACGCAGGGCGACGTTGGTCCGGTAAGGCGGCAGCTTGGCGGCGGTGGTGCCCTTGGCGCGCGCGTACAGCGGCAGCAGCACGTTCATGTGCGCATTCATGTCCTTGATACGGCTTTCGCCGCCCGGGTGGGTCGACAGCAGCTCGATTGGGGCGCGCTTGTCCAGGGCCGCCATCTTGCGCCACAGGGCAATGCCGGCGCGCGGGTCGTAGCCGGCGCGGGCGGCGATGTCCAGGCCGACCAGGTCGGCCTCGCGTTCCTCGTTGCGCGAGAATTTCAGCACTGCCAGTTGGCCGAGCCCATTGGTCACCATGCCGGTAATGCCCGGATCGATGCCGAAGATACCCGCCGCAAGGGCGCCGACGCCGCGTGCGACCAGGCCAGTCCCTGCCTCCTTGGCCATTTTTTCACGGGCATGTTCGCGCAGCGCGTGGGCGATCTCGTGCCCCATGATGGCCGCGACCTCGTCGTCGGTCAGCTTCAGCGAAGTCAGGATGCCGGTGAAGAAGCCGATCCGGCCGCCCGGCATGCAGAAGGCGTTGACGTCCTTCGCATCGATGACGTTGACCTGCCACTCCCATTCGGTCGCCAGCTGGTTCCAGCGCGGCGTATGCGGGATGATGCGCTTGGCGATGGCGCGCAGGCGCTGCACCTCGGGATGCGAAGGCGGCAGCAGCACGCCCTTCTGCTGCGCCTGGCTCATCATCTGCGTGTATTGCTGGGCCGACGCCTGGTTGAGCTGTTCTTCAGAAACGAACACGCGCGCACGCGACAGCGGTTCGACCTTGATGCCGTCCTGGACCGTGGTACTGCGGTCGTCCTGGGCGACGGCCATGTTCATGCCGCCCGTGCCGACCGCGGCCAGCAGGGACAGGCAGGCGGCTAGATACTTGAGGTTTTTCATTTCATCACTGATAGACTGTTCTTAGCAGCACTATCTCCATAGAAAGTAACTGGAAGAAGACCCACGATAGTGCCGATGATCGCGGATGCTGGCCGGCTCGACAAGCCGCCACCGCACATAAAGCGCTACCGAACCGGCTTAGACGGTTGCCCCGGTTCTTTTGCGCAGACGAAACACCGCGAGGCTGCCGCGCAGGTTGGGCAGGAAACTCACCGGCTTGCCCTCGGCCAGGGCCACGTATTCCAGCACTTCCAGCCCGCACTTCTCGGCCAGGTCCTTGAAATCGTGGATGGTTGCGTAGCGCACGTTCGGCGTATCGAACCACTGGTAGGGCAGCGAGCGCGAGACCGGCATCCGGCCGCGGATCAGCGCCACGCGGTGCGGCCAGTAGGCGAAGTTCGGGAAGGACACGATGGCTTCCTGGCCGACGCGCACGATGTCGCGCAGGCGCGCCTCGACGTGCTGCATCATCTGCAGCGAGGACAGGCAGAGCACCATGTCGAAGGCATTGTCGCGGAACAGGTCGAGGCCTTCTTCCATGTCGTGCTGGATCACGCTGATGCCGCGCTGGGTGCTCTCCAGCACCTTGTCGTCGGCGATCTCGACGCCGTAGCCGGTGCAGTTCTTGCCCAGTTCGAGGTAGCGCAGCATGGCGCCGTCGCCGCAGCCGACGTCCAGCACGTGGGCGCCGTCGCGCACCCAGTCCGCGATGAAGGCCAGGTCGGGACGCAGGGTGTTCAGGTCCTTGAAATTCATGCCGCCTCCCCTGCGAGCGCATCGGAAAACTCGGCCGCAATCCGGTCGTAGTAGGCGCGCACCACCCCCATGTAGCGCGGGTCTTCCAGCAGGAAGGCGTCGTGGCCGTGCGGCGCGTCGATCTCGGCGTAGGTCACCTTGCGCCGGTTCGACACCAGGGCATCGACGATCTCGCGGCTGCGCTCGGGCGAGAAGCGCCAGTCGGTGGTGAACGAGGCGAGCAGGAACTGCGCCTTGGTTCCCGCCAGGGCCTTGGCCAGGTCGCCGCCGTGGGCGCGCGCCGGGTCGAAGTAGTCGAGCGCCTTGGTGATGATCAGGTAGGTATTCGCGTCGAAGTATTCCGAGAACTTGTCGCCCTGGTAGCGCAGGTAGGACTCGATCTCGAAGTCGATCCCGAAGTCGAAGGCGTACTCGTCGCTCTCGGCCGCGTTGCGCAGCTTGCGGCCGAATTTCTCCGCCATGTCGTCGTTCGACAGGTAGGTGATGTGGCCGACCATGCGCGCCACCTTCAGGCCGTTCTTCGGCACCACGCCGTGCTCGTAGAAGTTGCCGCCGTGGTAGTCCGGATCGGTGAGAATCGCCTGGCGCGCCACGTCGTTGAAGGCGATGTTCTGGGCCGACAGCTTCGGGGTCGAGGCGATCACGATGCAGTGGCGCAGGCGCTCGGGGAACATGATGCTCCACGACAGGGCCTGCATGCCGCCCAGCGAGCCGCCCATCACGGCGGCGAACTGTTCGATGCCGAGGCGGTCGGCCAGGCGCGCCTGCGCCGTGACCCAGTCTTCCACCGTCAGCAGCGGAAAGGCCGCGCCGTAGGGTTTGCCCGTGGCCGGATTCACGTGCATCGGACCGGTCGAGCCGAAGCAGGAACCGAGGTTGTTCACGCCGATCACGAAGAAGCGGTCGGTGTCCACCGGCTTGCCCGGGCCGACCATGTTGTCCCACCAGCCCAGGCTCTTGGGCTTGTCGGCATAGGTGCCGGCCACGTGGTGCGAGGCGTTCAACGCATGGCAGACCAGGACCGCGTTCGACTTGTCGGCGTTCAGGGTCCCATAGGTTTCATACATCAGCGTGTAGTCGCCGATGCTGGCGCCGCTTTGCAGGCGCAGCGGCTCGGCGAAGTGCATCGCCTGTGGTGTGACTGTTCCGATCGATCCCATGGAGGTGTTCGTGGTGTTCTTGTTGTGGCGGCATGCGCCGCCGTTGATACGTTAGAGGGTTTGCAGCTGTTCGACGGCGGCGGCGATCTCGTTCGGCTCGACCGAGCGCAGGATGCGGCGCGTGCGCGTCGTGATGGCGGACAGGTCGCTGTTCAGGATTTCCTGCTTTACCGACAGCAGCTGGGCCGGGTGCATCGAGAACTCGCGCAGGCCCATGCCGAGCAGCAGGCGGGTGAGCTTGGTGTCGCCGGCCATCTCGCCGCACACGGCGACGTCCAGCCCGGCTTTCTGGCCGATGGCGATGGTCTGGGCGATCAGCATCAGCACCGCCGGGTGCAGCGGATTGTACAGGTGCGCCACTTCGTAGTCGACGCGGTCGATCGCCAGCGTGTACTGGATCAGGTCATTGGTCCCGATCGACAGGAAGTTCATGCGCTTGACGAACATCGGCAGCGCCAGCGCGGCCGCGGGAATCTCGATCATGGCGCCCACTTCCACGCCCGGGTCGTACTTGACGCCCTCTTCACGCAGCTGGGCCTTGGCCTGCTCGATCATGCTGAGCGTCTGGTCGATCTCGAAGGCGTGCGCCAGCATCGGGATCAGGATCCGCACCTTGCCGAAGGCGGAGGCGCGCAGGATCGCGCGCAGCTGGGTCAGGAACAGCTGGGGCTCGGCCAGGCAGTAGCGGATCGCGCGCAGGCCCAGCGCCGGATTGAGCGCGGTGTGCTCGGTCGGGTCGAGCGGCTTGTCGGCGCCGACGTCGAGGGTGCGGATCGTCACCGGGCGGCCCTTCATGGCCACCACCGCCTTGCGGTACTGCTCGAACTGCTCGTCCTCGCTCGGGATGCGCAGTGCGCTTCCCAGTCCGCTGCCGCCGCGGCCCATGAACAGGAACTCCGAGCGGAACAGGCCGACACCCATCGCGCCGGCTTCCAGCGCCGCCGGGCAGTCGTCCGGCAGCTCGATGTTGGCCAGCAGCGTGATCGGGGTGCCGTCCCTGGTGACCGCCGGGGTCTTCTTGAGCTTGAGCAGGCGCTTGCGCGCCTTGATCAGGGTGGCCTGGCGGGACCGGTACTGTTCCAGCACCAGCTGGCTCGGGTTGCAGATCACCACGCCGGCGTCGCCGTCGATGATCACCCAGTCGTCCTGCTCGACCAGGCGCGAGGCCTGGCTCATGCCGACCACCGCCGGGATGTCGAGCGAGCGAGCGACGATCGCGGTGTGCGAATTCTGGCCGCCGACGTCGGTGACGAAGCCGATGAAGGACCGGTCGCGGAAGGCCAGCATGTCGGCCGGCGAGATGTCGTGGGCCACCACGATCATCTGCGGCGGCGCGTGGTCGTCGCCGGTAAGCGGCGGCGGGATGTCGAGGGCGGTGCCCATCAGGACCTTCAGCACCCGTTCGGCCACCTGCTGGATGTCGTGCTTGCGCTCGCGCAGGTACTCGTCCTCGATCTCGTCGAACTGGGCCGACAGCTCGTCGATCTGGGTCACCAGCGCCCATTCGGCGTTGTAGTGGCGGGTGCGGATGATGTCGAGCGGCGCTTCCGAGATCATCGGGTCGGACAGGATCAGGGCGTGCACGTCGATGAAGGCGCCCAGTTCGGTCGGGGCGTCCTTGGGCAGCTCGGTCCACAGGGCCTGCAGGCCGCGGTGCACTTCGGCGATGGCGTGCTGCAGGCGCTTGACCTCGGCCTCGACCTGCTCCACCGGAACCAGGTAGTGCTTGACGTCGAGTGCGGCCGGCGTGAGCAGGTGCGCGCGGCCGATCGAGATGCCGCGCGAAACCGGAATGCCGTGGAGCGTGAACGATGCCATCGAGGGTCCCGTGTGGCGGGGAGTTGCCGCTTCGCGCGGCATTACTCGCCTTCGCCGAACTTGTCGTTGATCAGGCCGGTCAAGGCGGCAATGCAGGCTTCCTCGTCCGGGCCGTCGGCCTCGAGCAGCACTTTCGCGCCCTTGCCGGCGGCCAGCATCATCACGCCCATGATCGACTTGGCATTGATGCGGCGGCCGTTACGGGTGAGCCAGACGTCGCTCTTGAACTTGGCGGCCAGCTGGGTGAATTTGGCGGAGGCGCGGGCGTGCAGGCCCAGCTTGTTAATGATTTCCAGTTCCTGTTGAATCATGTTCTCGTTATGTGCCCGTGGCCAAAAGTGTGTTCAATGTAAGTCAGCTCGATCCGACGCGGATCCGGTTGTCCACCCGCACGGCGCCGTTCTGGGCGCCGGCCAGGGCCATTTCCACGACCACGTCGAGGGTGTCGCGGCGGTAGGTGATCGCACGCAGCAGCATCGGCAGGCTGATGCCGGCGATGACTTCCACATGGCCGGCATCGGCCAGCGAGTTGCAGCAGTTGGACGGCGTGCCGCCCTTGATGTCGGTGATGACCAGCACGCCGTCGCCGTCGTCGAGGCGCGCGATCGCTTCCTTGGCGAGGCAGTTCACCTGCGCCAGGTCCTGGTCGGCGGCCACGTCGATCGCCTCGAAGCGCTCGGTGGGGCCACGGAATACGTGGGCCACCGCCGCGATGAATGCCTGGCCCAGCGGAGCGTGGGTCATCAGCAGGATGCCTACCATGTCAGTGTGTCTCTTTTGCCTTCAGTTCGACCGCGTCGATGAACATCGCGGCCACGTCGAATCCGGTCTGGTCGGTGATCTCCTGGAAGCAGGTCGGGCTGGTGACGTTCACTTCGGTCAGGAAATCGCCGATCACGTCCAATCCTACCAGCAATAAGCCGCGCGCGGCCAATACCGGCCCCAGGGCCTCGGCGATCTCGCGCTCCCGCACGGTGATCGGCTGGGCCACGCCCAGGCCGCCGGCGGCCAGGTTGCCGCGCACCTCGTTCCCCTGCGGGATGCGGGCCAGCGTGAAGGGCACCGGCTTGCCGTTGATGACCAGCACCCGCTTGTCGCCCTGCTTGATGGCCGGGATGAATTTCTGCGCCATGATCGTGTGCTTGCCGTTGGCGGTCAGCGATTCGATCACCGAACCCAGGTTCATGCCGTCGTCCTTGACGCGGAAGATGCCGGCGCCGCCCATGCCGTCCAGCGGCTTGAAGATCACGTCGCCGTGCTTCTCGTGGAAGGAACGCAGGCGGGCCGGATCCGAGCTGACCAGGGTCGGCGAGGTGTACCGGCTGAACTGGCCGATGGCGAGCTTCTCGTTGTGGTCGCGGATCGCGCCCGGGCGGTTGAACACGCGCGCGCCCTGGCGCTCGGCCAGCTCCAGCAGATAAGTGCCGTACACGTATTCCATGTCGAAGGGCGGATCCTTGCGCTCGATGACGGCATCGAATGCCGACAGCTGCAGGCTTTCCGGCCGGTCGGCGCGGTACCATGCGTGGGCGTCGCCGGTGAGGTGGATGCGCGTCACGATCGCCGTCACCACGCCCTCTTCCAGCACCATGTCGCGCTGCTCGAAGGCGTAGATGGCATGGCCGCGTTTCGCGGCTTCGCGCATCATCGCGAAAGTCGAATCCTTGTAGATCTTGAACGTGGAAAGCGGGTCGGCGAGGAAAGCGATCTTCATGGGGCATCCAATGCGGGGAATACCCTGATTTTAGCCGGAAACGCGATTGCTCGCGGACGAGCCCTGCTTTATGCACCTGCGCGGTGCATGTACAAATTCCTGATTGCAAATTGCGCATGCACAGCAGGGCAATATGAGGCGCCTCAAGCCTTTGGGCGGTCCGCCCTGCGACCATGCTTCCATGAGCACGCACACCGACAAACAGGCGGAACAGGACCGCATCAAGGACGTGTACCGGCGCTGGCATGGCGGCGCGGCGCTGGACCGTTATGCCTGGCACCGGCCGGAAATCCTGCAGCAGGTCTCGGCCCGCTCGCGCGCCTTTGCCGCCCTGCTGTCCAGTACGGTGGGCGGCGACCTGTCCGGCCTGAAAGTGCTCGACGTCGGCTGCGGCACCGGCGGCTTCCTGCGCCAGCTGATCGACTGGGGCGCCGACCCGGCCAGGCTCACCGGCACCGAACTCCAGCAGGACCGGCTCGATCACGCGCGGCGCTGCACCGCCGGCGGCGTCGCCTGGCGCCTCGGCCCCCTCGACACGATGACACTGCGCGGTTTCGACCTCGTCTCGGCCCAGACCGTGTTTTCTTCGATCCTCGACGCAGGGGTAAGGCGCGAACTGGCGGGCCAGATGTGGCGCGCCTTGCGCCCGGGCGGCTGGTGCCTCGTGTTCGACTTCCGCTATGACAACCCGCGCAACCGCAATGTGCACAAGGTGACGCGGGCCGAGCTCGACGCCTTCTGGCCCGGCGAGCGCAGCCGCTACCGCAGCTTGATGCTGGCGCCGCCGATCCACCGGCTGCTGGCGCGGGCGCCCTGGATGGCGTCCGACCTGCTGGCCGCGCTGGCCCCGCCGCTGCGCTCGCACTTCATGTACATGGTCCAGAAGGGCGGCTAGCCGGCCCGGAATAATGTTATCGTCCTGCAAACGATTTCCGGGGCGCGGCATGACACCAGAAGAACGCAGGACGGCAAACGAAGACCTGTTGCGGGAGCGCGGCATTCCCGTCAACCCGCATCTGCCCATGATCGAAGGCGAGGACAGCGTCAGGCTGCGTTCGGAGGACGCGCTGTGGCACCGCCTGCTGGCCCTGTGGGGCGTGGTCGGCACGGCCACCCTGCGTGAGAATGCCTACTTCAAGGAATATTTCTCGGTGGGCGAGCGGCGCAGCTGGCTGTCCGGCGACGAAGCGGCCTTCATCTTCAACGACACGCCGGCCGAGGCCGACGTGATCCGCTTTTCGTGGCGGCTGGAAGCGATGATCTTCCTGGCCTGGTGCGGCGGACTCGTGGATGAACTGCCGATGCCGGAACAGGCTTCCAGCGCCGAGGCCATCCTGCCGCTCTATCCGCACGACCTGGGCGACGCCGGCATGCTGCGCCAGGCGCTGCACCTGCGCGGCAAGGCCGAGGTCCTGGACTGGGCCGACCTGCTGTACCGCCTGCACTGGGCCGTGCGCGACGCCCAGCTGAACGGGCGCGAGCCGCCTCCCGGCATCCATCCGGGCATGGTGCTGGAGTGGCACCATGCCGCGAACTGGATGATCTGCTACGAAGACGAAGACGACTGGGATGCCGTCGGCACCGACACCTGAGGATTAATACACTTCCGGATTCGGATCGGTGCGCTCGAGTTCGAGCGACGCGGCCAGCAGGCCCAGGCGCGCCACCACGCCGTACACGTAGAAGCGGTTCGGCGCCGCCGTGCCCGGCTTGGCCTTGAGGTCCGGCACCGCGTGCTGCTGGGCGAAGGCCAGCGGCACGTATTGCGAGCCCGGCGCGTTCAGGTTCTGGTCGATGCCGCGCTCGGCGTGCACGCGGTAGAAGCCGCCCACCACGTAGCGGTCGATCATGTACACCACCGGCTCGGCCACGGCATCGTTGATGCTTTCAAAGGTCGGCACACCTTCCTGCACGATCATGTCGGTGACTGCCACGCCATCCTTGATGACCGTCATCTTGTTGCGCTGGGCGCGGCTCAGGTCGCGCACCTCGCTGGCGTCTTTCACCGTCATCACACCCATGCCATAGGTGCCGGCGTCCGGCTTCACGATGACGAAGGGCTTCTGCTCCTTCATGCCGTATTCCTTGTACTTCTTCTTGATCTTCGAGAGCAGGGCCGAGACGGCGTCGGCCAGCTGCTCGGTGCCGACGTCTTCCTGCAGGTCGATCTCGCCGACCTTGCTGTGCAGGGGATTGACCAGCCACGGATCGATGTCGATCAGCTTGCCGAACTTCTTGGCGACTTCGTCGAAGGCCTTGAAGTGGTTGCTCTTGCGGCGCAGCGCCCAGCCCGCATGCAGCGGCGGCAGCAGCGACTGCTCGTGGATGTTCTCCAGGATCGCCGGGATGCCGGCCGACAGGTCGTTGTTCAGCAGAATGGTGCAGGGATCGAAATCGGCCAGGCCGACGCGGCGCCCGTTCGGCGAGCGCACCAGCGGCTCGACCACCAGCATGTTCCCGTCCGGCAGCGCCAGCGGGGTCGGCTGGGTGACTTCCGGCGACAGCGAGCCGAGGCGCACGTGCAGGCCGGTCTGGCGGAAGATCTGCATCAGGCGCGCCACGTTCTGCAGGTACATCGGATTGCGCGTGTGGATTTCCGGGATCATCAGAAGGTTGCGCGCGTCCGGGCAGTACTTGTCGATCGCGGCCATGGCGGCCTGCACCGCCAGCGGCAGCATCTCGGTGGACAGGTTGTTGAAGCCGCCCGGGAACAGGTTGGTGTCGACCGGCGCCAGCTTGTAGCCGGCATTGCGCAGGTCCACCGAGCAGTAGAACGGCGGGGTGTGCTCCTGCCACTCGAGGCGGAACCAGCGCTCGATGGCGGGCGTGGCTTCGAGAATCTTCTTTTCCAGGTCGAGGAGGGGACCGGTCAGGGCGGTGGCGAGGTGCGGAACCATGGGGGAGCGTCCTAGTAGTGGCTTTTTTGAATTATATCGGTAGCCTCATATATGGACGAATATGCTTATTTAAAGCCCGCATACTTGCCGTAAACAAAAAAGGCGCCCGCAGGCTAATGCCTGTCACTTAAGGCATTGACCTCTTGGTGGCTTGAGCTAAAACGGATTCATGTTCAAAACATGAATCCGTTTTTTATTATGGCTCTCCAACTTGACCTGGACTATACGGCT
>NZ_JCASIE010000025.1:0-75983 GCF_059685865.1 Telluria sp. ZB4P36 | reverse complement strand
CACGCTTCCTCCCCACGCTCGGTCGCCCTCACGCAGTTGCGCTTCACTTCGCTCACTGTGGTCAGCTCGCGGCGGGACTTGCACCCGCAAGAGTGCGCCCATGCTGGGCGCACAAAACAACGGCCACCCCTGGGTGGCCGTTGTCATTGTAGTCAGCCTGCCGCTTACTTGCTGCCGCCCACCGCCTGCGTCGCGTCGCCCATCTTCAGCTCGCGAGACAGGAAGCCCCAGCGGTCCGCAACTTCCTCGATCTGCTTGGTGGTCGGCTTGCCCGCGCCGTGGCCGGCCTTGGTCTCGATGCGGATCAGGACCGGCGCCGCGCCCGCCTGGGCGGCCTGGGCCGCGGCGGCGTACTTGAAGCTGTGCGCCGGCACCACGCGGTCGTCGTGATCGGCCGTGGTCACCATGGTGGCCGGATAGCAGGTGCCCGGCTTCAGGTTATGCAGCGGCGAGTACTTGACCAGGGCCTTGAACTCTTCCGGGTTCTCCGACGAGCCGTAGTCCGAGGTCCAGGCCCAGCCGATGGTGAACTTGTGGAAGCGCAGCATGTCCATCACGCCCACGGCCGGAATCGCAGCGCCGAACAGTTCCGGACGCTGGGTCATGGCCGCACCCACCAGCAGGCCGCCGTTGGAACCGCCGCCGATCGCCAGCTTGCTCGGGGAAGTCACCTTGTTGGCGACCAGCCATTCGGCCGCGCCGATGAAGTCGTCGAACACGTTCTGCTTCTGCAGCTTGGTGCCGGCCTGGTGCCAGGCTTCGCCATATTCGCCGCCGCCGCGCAGGTTGGCCACCACATAGACGCCGCCCATCTCCATCCAGGCCAGGTTGGCCGGCGAGAAGCCCGGGGTCATCGAGATGTTGAAGCCGCCGTAGCCATACAGGTAGGTCGGGTTCGAGCCGTCCAGCTTGAGGCCCTTCTTCGACACGATGAACATCGGGACCCTGGTGCCGTCCTTCGAGGTGAAGAACTGCTGGCGGGTCTCGTACTCAAGCGGGTTGAAGTCGACCTTCGGCTGGCGGAACACGGTGCTCTGGCCGGTCTTGAGGTTCAGGCGGTAGATCGTGGTCGGGGTGGTAAAGCCGGCGAAGGAGTAGAAGGTCTCGGTCTCGTCGCGCTTGCCCGACAGGCCGCCCACGGTGCCGATGCCCGGCAGCTTGACTTCGCGTACCAGCTTGCCCTTGAGGTCGTGCACGCGCACGACGCTGCGCGCATCCTTCAGGTACTCGAGCACCAGCTGGTTGTTGATGATATCGGCGCCGGCCAGGGTATCCTTGCTCTCGGCAACGATCTCTTTCCAGTTGCTCTCCGCCGGCTTGTTCACGTCGATCGCGATGATGCGCTTGCGCGGGGCATTGCGGTCGGTGCTGAAGTAGAAGACGCTGCCGATGTTGTCGATGAAGCTGTAGCCGGCGTCGAAGTTGTCGACCAGGTCGACGACCTTCGAATCGGGCTTGGACAGGTCCTTGTACGACACGCGGTACTTCGGCGCGGTGCCCTTGGTGGTGGTGATGACCAGGTAGCGGCCGTCGTCGGTGGTGCTGCCGCCGAAGCCCCATTCCTTCTGGTCGGGACGGTCGTACACCAGGGTGTCGGCGCTTTGCGGGGTACCGATGCGGTGGTAGTACAGCTTCTGGAAGTAATTCACGTCGGCCAGCTTGGTCGCTTCCTTGGGCTCGTCGTAGCGGCTGTAGAAGAAGCCCTTGCCATCCTTGGTCCAGGCGGTGTTGGAGAACTTGACGAACTTGACGTGGTCGTCCAGGTCCTTGCCGGTCTCGATGTCGCGCACGCGGATCTCGTTCCAGTCCGAACCCGAGGCGGCGGTGCTGTAGGCCAGCAGCTTGCCGTCCGGGCTGACTTCGGCGCCGGCCAGGGCGACGGTGCCGTCGCTGGACATGGTGTTCGGATCGAGCAGGACGCGCGGGCTGTCGCCCAGGTTCTTCAGGGTGTACAGGACCGACTGGTTCTGCAGGCCGTCGTTGCGGTTGTAGAAGTAGCGGCCGCCTTCCTTGCCAGGCACGCTGTAGCGCTCGTAGTTCCACAGCTGGGTCAGGCGCTCGCGGATCGCCGCGCGCTGCGGGATCTGCGCCAGGTAGGCCTGGGTCACCTTGTTCTGGGCCGTCACCCATTCCTTGGTCTCGGCGCTGTTCGCGTCCTCGAGCCAGCGGTAGGGGTCGGCGACGGTGGTGCCGTGGTAGTTGTCGGTGTGGTCCACCTTCTTCGATAACGGGTAGGCCAGCGAAGGGGCGGTTGCAGGGCAGCTTTGTGCCAGCGCGGTGTTGGCGCCGAAGGCCGCGGCCAGCAGGACGACGAGCGTCGCGTGTCTCAGGGTCATTGTCGTTCTCGCGAGTTGTTCAGAAATGCGTCATGGGGTGGGCTTGCGCCGACGACCATCATAGCGCGAATTGACGAGCTCGCATACGCGCCCGGCCCTGTCAATACCGACAGGTCATGGATGCCAGCCCTGCCCCTGCTGCTGGCGCCGGGCAGCGCGCACGCGGCTGGCCAGCGCACGCGCCCACGGCCCGCCGCTCGCACCCAGCCGCCCGGCGACGCCGCCGCGCGGGCGCCGCCCTTCCTGGCCTGCGCCGGCCGCGAGCAGCATCCACATATAGGCGCGCAGCGGGTCGCGCTCGACCCCGCGCCCGCTGTTGACCATGCCGCCCAGGTTGTACTGGGCCAGCGCATGGCCCTGCTCGGCCGCCTGCCGGTACCAGTAGGTGGCGAGGGTGTCGTCGTGCGGCACGCCCTGGCCGTTGGCGTACAGGACGCCGAGATTGTTCTGGGCGCTGGCGTCGCCCTGCTGGGCGGCGCGCCGGTACCAGTCGGCGGCGCGGGCCTCGTCGCGCGGCACGCCCTCGCCCCTGGCATACATGACCCCGAGGCTGAACTGGGCATTGGCGGCGCCCTGCTCGGCCGCGCGCAGGTAGCAGTCCAGTGCGCGCGCCGGGTCGCGCCCCGATTCACCTCCCACCCCGCGACCGGTGTTGTACATGACGCCGGCGCAGTACTGGGCCTGGGCATGCCCGCGCGCCGCCGCGCGCAGGAACCACGCGAGCGCGCGCTCGTCGTCGCCGGAACCGTGCCCGGCCGCCAGCAGGGTGCCGAGGGCATACTGGGCTTCGGTATCGTGCTGCATGGCGGCGCGCTCGAGCCAGGCGATGGCGCGGGCGGGATCGGTGGGGACGCCCTGGCCGTTGGCATACGCCTGGCCGAGGAAGCGCTGCGCCGCCGGGATGCCCTGGGCGGCAGCCTCGCGGAACCAGCAGACCGCCTGGGCGTTGTCGGCCTCGACGCCGTCGCCGCGGCGGTACATCAGGGCGAGGTTGAGCTGGGCGGGACCGTGGCCCTGGCGCGCGGCCTTGCGGAACCAGGCCATGGCGAGCGGGTGGCTCACCGGCGCGCCCAGACCCTGCAGATAGCATTCGCCGAGCAGGTTCTGGGCGCTGGCCAGGCCCTGCTCGGCGGCGCGGTAGAACCAGCCGAAGGCGACTTCGTGCGACTGCGGCACGCCGCGCCCCTTGCGATAGAGCTGGCCCAAGTTCTGCTGGGCGGCGGGATCGCCCTGGGCGGCGGCGCGGCCGAACCAGCGCGCGGCCAGGTCGTCGCTGCGCGGGGCGCCGCGGCCGTTGCAGTACATGGCGCCGAGATGGTTCTGGGCGGCCGCCAGGCCCTGCCGGGCCGCGCGCTGCATCCATTCGAGGGCGCGCACGTCGTCGCGCCCGACGGCCTCGCCGTGCTTGTACAGCAGGCCGAGGTTGAATTGTGCGTAGGGATCGCCGCGCTCGGCGGCGGGCAGGAACCACTGGAAGACTTCGTGTCCCTCGCGGGCGGCGTTCTGGCGATTCATCCTACCCCCTTGCGGCCCTCGCCGTCATTCGACATAGGCGGAAAAAACTTAGCTTCCGCCGTTGTTAAAATTTTAAGGAGTACGCCCCGCCCGTGGTTTGCGTCCGCACAATCGTGGGGACGCGACGCACCGACGGTCAAGCAGTTGATGGCACAGAACATTCTGATGACCCGGCATGCTGTTGCGCACGCCAAGTACAGCCCACTTTCTCCGACACTACTGCCTGATGTGCCGTTCGTTATGGAATGGACGGATTTACGACGGTCGGGCAAACGGTGCGGCACGGTGAAAATACTGCCCGCCCTGTTCGATTGCCATACTATAACCATCTGTTATGCAGCGTTGCCAAACAAAGTCGAGCAAACTTTGATTGTCCAGCGTGAAAATGGCGCCATCAAATTCCAATAATACATTCTTGAGTCAGCTTTTAAAAACCTCTCCACCTGTTTAACAGCTGGAGAGGTAAATTGGTTAACTGAGCGGCAATCATTTATATCCAGGCGTGTCTAGTAATGATAAACACTCCATTGAATACTACTTATTAATACGTTTGAGCGCCAGATCAGCGAGCTGCAAAATATGCTGCGGTTTTTTTTGCGGATCTCCGTTGCGATCAAGTGTATCGCTAGCATAAAGCTCATATGACACACCATTTTTCCACCACGTTAGCTTCCAGAGTGCCTTATCAGTCTTTTCGGCATATGAAAGACTGAGAACGGCCGGAACTCCCGCAACTTTTTGATTTAAAAATTCTTCCGGAACGCTGTAAGTTTCTCCTGCGGCTTTGTAATTCCACACCGTGAATCCGACATCGGTATTTCCTTGCTTAAATGTCCAGGTGGACCGATATTCATCTTCATCGATTTTTCCAACTGGCTCGAGGTCCCCACGTGCGACCAGTGATTTGCCGTCGCTATGAGCTTTTGCGAATGTCGGATGCTTGGTAAAAGCAGTTGGCAAGTTCATGTACTCAACTGAGCTTTTAACTCTAAAATAGCCTTCATTATCTAAAGTCTTGTCTTGCCAAAGCATTTTACGCCGCTCGGGGTCAAGCTCAGATGACTTCAGGATCCGATCTACACGTGGGCCCTCATGAGTAGGCTTTAACTCAGGTTTGGGGTTCTTGTCAGGCGCGTTAAGCTGCCCTGGCCCACTAAGCTGTTGGCCAGCTAAAGCAAGCGAAGCCATGGAAAACAAGAACGTTGAGATGAAAATATTCTTCATAATTTACCAATCAAAAAGACCGAGGCCAGGGTTTAGGATGTTGCCATCATATGCCACAGACTCACCGTAATCGATTTGTGCGCCGCCCCAGGCACATTATGTTTGCCAATTATTACCGCACAACACTGCCCTTGCCCGACCGCTTGGTGGTCAAGGGGATGTAGCGACATGGGCTGCTCACACTCTGCGAGGCGTGCACCGAACTTGGGGGCAGTAAGCGGGAAGGGTCGCGCTGCGCAATCAGCGACCCGGCCGGCATAGAGGGCATAGGCTCGGCTGCACGCCGGCTGCCCGCGACTACTAACAACCCATGGCGGGTAAGGCTAGGGGCCCGGTTGGTCCGGATAACGAAAGAAGTTGACTCCTCCTCGCCCGCGGAGCGCCAGGGCGTTCGCGCTACCGGCAGAGGTGTTCTCGGGTATTCGATTTGAAACAGAAGCGTCGTGCTATTCGATGGGCAAACGCCGTGTCCGGACACTCGCGGCCATGCGCTGAGTCCAAAGCCGTGGTATCAGGACGGGATACGGGGCACGGCGCGGCGCTCGCGCTCCAGGCTGGCATATTTGTCGAGGAAGACCGGCACCTTGGCCGCAGCCAGCTTGTTCACCGACACCAGCAGGTCGGGGGCGACCTGTTCCAGGCCGTGGCTGCTGCCGAGCTGGCGCGCCGCATGCAGCAGCACGTGGGCGGCGACTTCGGCGTCGGCCTCGGCCCGGTGGGCGGCGCCGCGGAACTGGATGCCGAGGCGGCTCGACAGGTTGCCCAGCTTGTAGCTGGGCAGGCCCGGGAACAGGCGGCGCGCCAGCTTCAGCGAGCAGACCAGGCCGCAGTGCCCGGTCGGGCGGCCGATGCGCCAGCCTTCGGCCTTCAGGAATTTCTCGTCGAAGCTGGCATTGTGGGCCGACAGCATGTCGCCGCCGATGAAATCGAGCAGCTCGGCCACCACCCTCTGGCTCGGCGGGGCCGTATCGACCATCTCCTGGGTGATGCCGGTCAGCTGGGTGATGAAGGACGGGATGCGCACGCCGCAGTTCACCAGCGAGACGTAGCGTTCGCGGATCTCGCCGCCGACGATGCGCAGCGCCGCCACTTCGGTGATGCGGTCCCCCATATCGGGCGAGAGGCCGGTGGTCTCGAAGTCGAGCATCACGATCGGGCGTTCAAACACACTCATGGTTCGTCCTTGATGAATTAACCGAATTTGCGCAGCGCGTCGAGGGCCAGCCCGGCGCCGATGCTGCCGAACAGGTCGCCCTCGACCTTGCGCGCGCGCGGCACCAGGGCCGCGATGCGTTCGCGCAGCAGCGACACGCCGCTCGAGCCGCCGGTGAAGAACACAGTGTCCACCGCATCCGCTTCCACGCCCGCCTCCGAGAACAGGCGCGTCACGGTGGCGCCGACGTCGTCGACCAGGCCCGCGATGGCGGCTTCGAAGCCGGCGCGGGTCACCTCCAGCGATTCGGGCGGGGCCAGCCGGTCGAGTTCCATCGTCACGCTCGGGCTGGCGGACAGGGCGATCTTGGCCGCCTCGACCTGGATCGCCAGCCAGTGGCCGGCGCGCTCGTCGATCAGCTTCTGCAGGCGCACCAGCCTGGCGGGCTCGGCGGCGTCGCGCACCAGGTCGGCCAGCTGGGCGATGCTCTTGCGCGTATAGGCCTGGTTGATGGTATGCCAGGTGGCCAGGTTGAAGTAGTAGCTCGAGGGGATGGCGGCGCCGGACAGCATGCTGGTGCCGTAGCCGAGCAGCGGCATCACGCTCGCCAGGCTCAGGTACTTGTCGAAATCGGTGCCGCCGATGTGCACGCCGCCGTTGGCCAGGATGTCGTCGCGCCGCTCGGGGCGCTTGCTGCGCTCGGGGCCCAGGCGCACCAGCGAGAAGTCCGAGGTACCGCCGCCGATGTCGGCGATCAGGACCAGTTCCTCGCGGTCGATGCCGGATTCGTAATCGAAGGCGGCGGCGATCGGTTCGTACTGGAAAGCGATCTCGCGGAAGCCGCAGGACCTGGCCACCTCTTCCAGGGTGTCCTGGGCGCGGCGGTCGGCTTCGCCGTCGTCGTCGATGAAGAACACCGGGCGCCCGAACACCGCGCTGCCGAATTCGCGGCCGGCCTGGCGTTCGGCGCGGCGCTTGACCTCGCCGATGAACTGGCCCAGCAGGGCCTTGAACGGCAGGGCCCGTCCCGCCACCTCGGTCTGGCCGTCGATCAGGCTGGTGCCGAGCAGGCTTTTCAGGGAGCGCATCAGGCGGCCCTCGTAGCCCTCCAGGTAGTCGGCCAGCGCGGCGCGGCCATAGCTCACCTGTTCGTCGTCGGCATTGAAGAACACGACCGAAGGCAGGGTCGCCTTGCCGTCTTCCAGGGACAGCAAGGCACTGGCGCCGGGTTGGAAGCTGCCGCCGGGCAGCCAGCCGACGGTGGAATTGGAGGTGCCGAAATCAAGGCCGCATGCGAGCGCCATAGGAAGCTTTTCGTAGGAGGGGACGTGTTGGGGGCCGATATGGTAACAGATATGCGCCCGGTCCGGCCCGCCCGGGCGTTGCCTTTTTCCGGGCTGTGGCAAACTGGTACACACCCGTATTGACAGCCCGCCGTGACGACCATGGACGACCAGCCGGCCGAATGGCTGATGAAGCGCAACTGCTCGATGACGCCGCGCCAGGCGCTGCTGGTGTATGCCCTGCTGTGCGCGGCCACCCTGGGCGTCGCCCTCGTGTTCACCCTGCGCGGCGCCTGGATGGTGCTCGCCTTCGCCCTGCTCGAAACCGCGGCGGTGGGCGCCGCCCTGCTGCACTACTGCCGCCACGCGCTCGACCACGAACGCGTCCTGCTGGACGGCGGCGGGCTGCTGGTCGAAACCGCGGATGGCGCGCGCCGCTCGCGGGTCAGGCTCGATCCCGGCCATGCCCGGGTCGACTTGGCGGACGCCGGCATCCGCACCCTGGTGGTGATCGAGGCGCGCGGCGTGCGCGTCGAGATTGGGCGTTTTCTGACACCCTCGGGGCGCCTCGAACTCGTCCGCGCCCTGCGCAGCGCCCTGCGCGGCGCCTCCCTCCTCTACGACGCGCCGGGGCGTTCCCTGTAAGTTACTTCTTACACAAGCACGGCAACTGTACCGATGTGGCGCGCCCCTGCCCTTGGGGATAATGCTGGTCTTAACTGCGTGACAACAAGTCCGCGGATTCTGCAACGCAAAATAACAAGGATCAGGGACCACATGAGCACTACCCCACAAGCCGGCGCAGTCGTCGTCCACGGCGGCGCCGGCGCACCGCTGGAGCACGAGGACGGCTGCGTGCTGGCCGCGCGCCGCGCACTGGCGCAGCTGGAAGTCAACGGCGACGCCCTCGACGCCGCCATCATCGCCGTCACCGCGCTCGAGGACGACGGCCGCTTCAATGCCGGCAGCGGCTCGACGCTGGGCCTGGACGGCGCCACCATCGAAATGGACGCCTCGATCATGGACACCCGCGGCCGCCTCGGCGCCGCGGCCTGTGTGCGCGACGTGAAGAATCCCGTGAAGCTGGCGCGCGCCATCGCCGACACCCCCCACGTCATGCTGGCCGGCGAAGGCGCGCAGCGTTTCGCCCGCACGCTCGGCATGCCGGGCGGCGCCCCGATCTCGGAACGCCAGCGTGCCGACCACCGCAAGCTGATGCAGGAACTGGCCGGTTCGGTGCCCCTGATGCCGGGCATCGACAACCGCCTGTTCGATCGCTTCTGGAATTACAAGACCCCGCTGCAGCTGCCCAAGTCGAGCGCCTGCGACACCGTCGGCGCCGTGGTGCGCGGCCCGGACGGCCACTTCGCCGTGGCCTGCTCGACCGGCGGCTCGGCACCCTGCCTGCTGGGGCGGGTGGGCGACAGCCCGATCATCGGCAGCGGCTTCTATGCGGGTTCGCTGGGCGCGATCGCCGCCACCGGGATCGGCGAGCACATCGTGCGCCACCTGCTGGCGCGCACCGTCTACGGCTGGATCGAACACGGCATGGCGCTCGAGGAAGCACTCAAGCGCGGCGTCGAGCTGTTCGACAAGGAAGTGGACATCGGCCTGATCGGCGTGACCCGTACCGAGGCCGGTGCCTATTGCAACCAGGGCATGCCCTATTCGAAGATGACCCAACGATGAGCGACCAGGAAGTTAACAAGAACGGCCACCTCGTGATCATCGGCGGCCATGAAGACCGCAAGCGCGAGATGGAGATCCTGACGCGCTTCGTCGAATTGTCTGGCGGCGCCGATGCCAACATCGTCGTGATCACCGCCGCCAGCACGATCGCCGACGAGATGTGGACCATCTACGACGACGCCTTCGGCAGTCTCGGCGTCAGCGAGCGCAGCCACCTGGAAGTGACCACCCGCCAGCAGGCCAACAGCGAGGAATTCGTGCGCCTGGTCGACGCGGCTACCGGTATTTTCATGACCGGCGGCGACCAGAAGCGCCTGCTGGCCCTGATCGGCGGCAGCGCCCTCGACGCCGCGATGCACGTCGCGCTCAAGGTGCGCGGCGTCACCATCGGCGGCACCAGTGCCGGGGCCTCGGCCATGTCCGGCCACATGCTGGCCCAGGGCCGCGCCGAGATCCTTCCCGAGAAAGGCTCGGTCAGCCTGGGCGCCGGCCTGGGTTTCCTGCACCGGGTGGTCATCGACCAGCACTTCTCGGAACGCCAGCGCCTGTCGCGCCTGCTCAGTGTGGTGGCCCAGAACCCCTACCTGCAAGGCATCGGCATCGACGAGGACACCGCGCTGGTGGTCGAACTCGGCCGCGGGATCGAAGTGCTGGGCCAGGGCGCCGTCACCATCGTCGACGGCCGCACCATGATCACCAATGTGGCCGACATCAAGGACCGCGACACGCCGGAACTGATCGACGTGCGCCTGCACCTGCTCCCGGCCGGCAGCAGCTACCAGTTACCCAGCGGCCCGACGGCGCCCGGACAAGGCCTGCCCCCGCCGCTGCTCGATTTTTTGGAAAACGTCACTAAACGGAACCCGATTTCATGAAGATCAAGGAAAAACGCCTGCTGCGCGGTCCCAACCTGTATGCCGACAACCCCTGCCTGATGGCGGTCATCGACGATGCTGCCACCAAGGCGCCTGGCTTCGCCGCCCGCCTCTTCGCCCTGCTCCCTGAGCTGCCGCCCGACGCCGCCGTGCGCCTGGCAGACGATGCCCTGGTGGTCGAGGCGCTGGAACCGGTCGTGATGGAACTCCAGCGCCTGGCCGGTGCCGCGGGGAGCTTCGGCGCGACCCTGGCGGTGAACGGCAAGCCGCGCGCACGCCGCGTGGTGTGCGGCTACGCCACCGAGCAGGTGGCCGAGGCGGCCCTGCGCGCCGCCGTCGACCTGGTCCAGGCCCTGGCCGAGGACCGTCCATTCGATCTCGACGCGGCGCTCAAGGACTTGCGCGACACCGCCGAAGACTACGCCATCGGCACCAGCACCAACGCGGTGGTGCAGGCCGCGCAGCGGCGCGGCATCCCGGCGCTGCGCCTGACCGATGAAGCCAATCTGTTCCAGCTGGGCTGGGGCAGCCGCCAAAGGCGCCTGCAGGCCACCATCACCGGCGCCACCAATTCGATCGCGGTCGGCATCGCCAGCGACAAGCAGCTGACCAAGGCGCTGCTGGAGGTGGCGGGCGTGCCGGTCCCGGCCGGCGCCACCGTCTCCAGCGAGGAAGAGGCGCTGCGCGCCGCGCGCCGCCTGTCCGGTCCGGCCACCGTCAAGCCGCTCGACGGCAACCAGGGCAAGGGCGTGACCACCAACTGCGGCACGCCGGAAGAGGTCGCGCGCGCTTTCGCCCATGCGCGCAAATACGGCCGCAAGGTCATCGTCGAAGAGCACTTGCAAGGCCGCGACTACCGCGTGCTGGTCACCGGCCGCAAGGTCGCCGCCGCCTCCTGGCGCCGCCCGCCCTGCGTCACCGGCGACGGCCGTTCGAGCATCCGCGAACTGGTCGAGATCGAGAACCGCAACCCGGCGCGCGGCGAAGGCCACACCAACATCCTGACCAGGATCCCGATCGACGCGCTGGCCGCCGAGACCCTGGCCAAGCAGGGCTACGACTTCGACAGCGTGCTCGTCGCCGGCATGACGGCCGACCTGCGCGGCAACGCCAACCTGTCCACCGGCGGCACCGCCGAGGACGTGACCGACCTGCTGCCGGAAGAGACCCGCGACATCTGCATCCGCGCCGCGCGCACCATCGGCCTCGACGTCGCCGGCATCGACATCGTCTGCCAGGACATCGCCAAGCCCCTGCGCGAGCAGCGCGGCGGCATCATCGAGGTCAATGCCGCACCCGGCATCCGCATGCACCAGTACCCGAGCCGCGGCACCCCGCGCGACGCCGGCGCCGCCATCGTCGACGCGCTGTTCGGCGAGTGCGATGGGCGCATCCCGGCCGTCGCGGTCACCGGCACCAACGGCAAGACCACGACCGCGCTGCTGATCGCCCACGCGGTGCGCCAGGCCGGCCTGCGCACCGGCGTCACCACCACCGAAGGCGTGTACGTGGACGGCATGCTCACCAGGAAGGGCGACTGCACCGGCTACCATTCGGCGCGCAGCATCCTGTCGGATCCGGGCGTCGATTTCGCGGTGCTGGAGACGGCGCGCGGCGGCATCCTCAAGCGCGGCCTGGCCTACGACCGCGTCGACGTGTCGGTGGTGCTGAACGTCTCCAGCGACCACCTGGGCCTGGACGGCGTCGACACCCTCGACGACCTGGCCCGGGTCAAGGCGGTGGTGGCGCGGCGCGCCTCGCGCGCCGTGGTGCTGAATGCCGAGGACGACTACTGCGTGGCGATGGCCGGTGCGCTCCGCGACGGCGTGGAAGTGATCTACTTCTCGCTCGATCCCGAGAACACCGTGCTGCTGCGCCACCTGGAAAACGGCGGCCGCGCCGTCTACCTGCAGGATCAGACCCTGGTGCTGGCCAACGGCGCGCGCCACGAGGCCCTGGTCGATGCGCGCCAGATGCCGGTCTCGCTGGGCGGCGCGGCGCGCTACAACATCGCCAACGCCCTGGCGGCGGCCGCCGCCCTCACCGCCCACGGCTTCGGCAACCAGGAGATCGCGGACGGCCTGCGCAGCTTCGTATCCGACGCCAAGCACAACCCGATGCGCTCTAACCTGTTCGACGTCGACGGCGTGACCGTGATCGTCGACTACGCCCACAACTGCGCCGCCTATGCGGCGCTGGCCGAGAGTGCCCGCGCAATGACTGCCGGCCGCCTGGTCGGCGTGGTGGCCGCGCCCGGCGACCGCCGCGACGCCGACCTGATCGACATCGGCCGCACCTGCGCCGCTGGATTCGACGACCTGGTGGTATATGAGACCGAAAACCGCGGCCGCCCGGACGGCGAGACCGCGGCGCTGCTGGTGCGCGGCGCGAAGATCGGCAAGCTGGCGGACGACTCCCTGAGCGTGGTCCTGCCCTCGCACAGCGCGATCCGCCATGGCCTGTCGCTGTGCCGACCGGGCGACGTGCTGGTGTTCGGCTGCGGCACCACGCTGTCTGAACTGACCGATGCGCTGCGTCCGGATAAGCCGGAACTGGCGCGCAGGATCGAGACCGCGGCGATCTGATCGGGGCGTTTTCCCTTAAGCCTTCCTTAAACGGATGAGCAAGCGGGTAGTAATCAGTGCATCTTTTGCATTTCGTTACAATTTGGCATTTTCATGTCACTGCTCTACTGTTACCTTGCTCATCCGTAACCCGGCCCGCTCCTCACGACAGCGGACCGGCTCGAACATCGGAAGGAAAAGGTATGCAGAAAGTCTTCGCCGTTCTCCTGGCAGGCATGGTCGCCGCGGGCGCCGCCTGTGCCGAACCGGTGCGCAGCGCGCCGCAGGCCTATGCCGGTGTCGGCGTGTCCGGGGTCGACTATGTCGGCGCCGCCACCAAGGCCAGCCCGAAGGTCTTCGGCGGCTACCAGGTCGGCAAGCAGCTGGCGGTCGAAGGCGGCGCCGTCGACTTCAGGAACGGCTACGGCATGTACATCGCGGTCAAGCCCAGCATCCCGCTGACGGAAAAACTGAGCGTCTACGGCAAGCTGGGCGTGGCCCAGACGCGGCGCACGGCCCTGCCCCCGCCGGCACCCACGGCGCTCGGCAGGAAGAACGAGACCGGCGCCTACGGCGCTTTCGGCCTGCAGTATTCGATCACGCCGAATGCCGCCGTCACGGCCGAATACGAGCGCCTGCCGCTGGAAAAGCCGAGCGCCCTCAAGCCGAACGTCTTTACGCTGGCGCTGCAGTTCTTCTTCTGATCTTCCATGTAAAAAGCGGCCCGCAGGCCGCTTCGATCGTTCCGGCGCTGATTACACCTGCGCCGCCACCAGGTCCGCGCTCTCCGGATCGTTGACCCGCAGCGCATCCACGAAGACCTGCAGCGAGGAGCCGCAGGCGAACACCAGCACGTCGCCCGGCCGGCACAGCTCCAGTCCGTGGCGGATCGCCTCGCCGACCTCGATCACGCGGTGCAGGGTGTCGCTCATGCCGGCCGCTTCCTCGGCACCGTCCAGGATCAGGTCG
Organism: Telluria sp. ZB4P36; assembly: GCF_059685865.1. Classification (NCBI taxonomy): domain Bacteria; kingdom Pseudomonadati; phylum Pseudomonadota; class Betaproteobacteria; order Burkholderiales; family Oxalobacteraceae; genus Telluria; species Telluria sp. ZB4P36. The sequence goes on along the minus strand of NZ_JCASIE010000025.1, from coordinate 62,375 downwards.
ACCGCCTCGCCCACTTCGCGGCCGCGGCTCTGGGATTCGTAGACCACCAGTTCGTCGAAGCGGGCGCCGCACACCCGGCCGACCTCGCGCAGGTCTTCGTCGCGGCGGTCGCCCGGCGCGGTGACGATGCCTACCAACTGCCCCGGCAGCAGGGCGCGCGCCATCTCGGCCATCGCCTTGTAGGCCGCCGGGTTGTGCGCGTAGTCGACGATCACGGTCACGCCGCGGATGTCGAACATATTGGTGCGCAGTGGATTGGTGCGGCCGTTCGATACGAAGGTGGACAGGCCGGTGGCGATCTGCATGTTGCTGAAGCCGGAGGCCATCAGGGCCGCCGTCGCCGCCAGGCTGTTGGCGATGTTGAAGCGTGCGCGGCCTTCGAAGGCCACCGGCATGCTTTCCACCCGCAGCAGCTCCTGGTGCAGGTTGCCGTCGGCGACCACCACCGCATTGTCCTGCAGGTAGGCGCCGCGCCCGCCCTCTTCCAGGTGATTCAGGAAGACCGGGTTTTCCGGGTCCATCGAGAAGTACACGATCTCGGCTTCCGGCTTGGCGCGCCGGCCCATGGCCACGCACAGCGGGTCTTCGGCGTTGAGCACCACCGCCTTCGACGCCGCGGTGGCGACCACCGCCTTCACCTGGGCCAGGTCTTCCACCGTATCGACGCCGTCCAGGCCGAGGTGGTCGGCCGCGATGTTCAGCACCACGCCGACGTCGCAGCGATCAAAAGCCAGGCCGCGCTTGAGGATGCCGCCGCGCGCCGTTTCCAGTACCGCGAATTCGACGTCGGGCGAACCGAGCACGGTGCGCGCCGACCAGTAGCCGGTGCAGTCGCCCTTGGCCACCTGCTTGCCGTCGATGAAGACGCCCTCGGTGGTGGTCACCCCGGCCACCTTGCCGGCCAGGCGCACGGTGTGCCCGATCAGGAGCGTGGTGGTGGTCTTGCCGTTGGTCCCGGTCACCGCGACGGTCGGGATGCGGCCATCCGAATCGCCCATCAGGCCCTGCACGATGGCGTCGCCGGCGTCGCGCGGGTGGCCGGCGCTGGGGTACTGGTGCATGCGGATGCCGGGCGCCGCATTGACTTCGATGACGGCGCCGCGCTGGGCGTCGAGCGGCAGTGCGATGTCGCGGCAGACGATGTCGATGCCGGCCACGTCGAGGCCGATCTTGCCGGCCGCGCGCACGCACAGCAGGCGGGTCGATTCGGGCAGCAGGTCGGTCACGTCCTCGGCGGTGCCGCCGGTGGACAGGTTGGCATTGCCGCGCAGTTCGGCCGTCACGCCGACCGGCAGTACGCTGTCGACGTCGAAGCCCTGCTTGGCCAGGATATCGCGCGCATGCTCGTCGAGCGCAATCTGGGTGAGGATGTTGCTGTGGCCGGCGCCGCGCGCCGGATTCTGGTTCTCGCGCTCGACCAGGGTGCGGATGCTGCTCACGCCATCGCCCACCACATGGGCCGGGCGGCGCATCGACGCGGCCGCCACCTGGCCGCCGGCCACCAGCACGCGGTAGTCGCGGCCTTCGACATGGCGCTCGACGATGATGCGGCGGCCGTACTGGCGCGCGAACTCGAAGGCGCGCGCGACCTGCTCGTCGTCGCGGCAATCGACGGTCACGCCCTTGCCCTGGTTGCCGTCGAGCGGCTTGAGCGTCACCGGCGCATTCAGGCGCCTGGCCGCGCGCTGGGCGTCCTCCACATTGGCGACCACCGAACCTTCCGGCACCGGCACACCGGCTTCCTTGAGCAGGGCCTTGGTCAGCTGCTTGTCGCTGGCGATCTTCACCGCGATGAAGCTGGTGTCGCCGGTGGTGGTGGCCTGCAGGCGCTTCTGCTTCACGCCCCACCCCAGCAGGAACAGGTTGGCGTCCTCGGTGATGCGCTGGGTCGGGATGCCGCGCTCGTGGGCGGCCGCCAGCACCGCCGCGGTGCTGGTGCCGATCGCATGGCGGTCGGCGATCGACCGCAGTTCATCCAGGCGCGGCGCCAGGTCGAACTCTTCTTCGTTGCCCAGGGCCGTGACCAGGTCCACGGCCAGCTGGAAAGCCGGCTGCACCAGCTTTTCCGACTGGTAGGCGCAGACGATGCGGAACACGCCGGGACGGCCGGCGACCGGGCGCGTGCGCCCATAACTGGCGGGCGAAGTTGAAGAACCTGCGGCCTGGGTCTGGAGGTCGAGCGTGACCTGCTCGATCACGCGGCCGAGATAGGTGCCTTCGCGCAGGCGCTGGGCGAAACCGCCGCGCGCGCCGATCGGCAGCATCTGGCCGGCGAGCGAGGGCAGCGCGGCCAGCAATGCGTCGTTGAAACCGGGGATGTCTTTCGAGGAGATGCCGTACAGCTCCTGCAGGTCGATCACGCTCAGCAGGCAGGGAGAATCGGCGTGGACGTTCGGTCCACGCAGGAAGCGTTGTTCCAGGATTTGCACGAATAGATCCTTGTAATCGTTATGGCAGGTTCAGGCGTCGAACAGCCGCGTATACATGCGGGTGGCCATCAGGCCCACCGCCGTGTGGTGGATTTCGGGCGCCATCAGGCCGCCCAGCATTTCCATCGCCTCCTGCTTGCCGGCGGCTGCGGCCACCTGCTCTTCGAGCAGCCGGAGTTCGCTGTCCGGCGCTTCCAGGCGCGGGTGGCGGCGGATCAAGCCGCGTTCCGGGAAATCGGCGCTCCGGTCAGCAAGCTGGCCCAGGTTGTCCAGGGTACGCTGGCGGGCGCGCCAGGTCAGGGTGCGCTGTCCTTCGGCGCGCTTGCCGTCCGGGGTCGACATGATCCAGTCGCGCAGCACCTGCTGCTCGTAGGCGTTGAAGACACCGAACATCTCGGCCTTCTCGCCGTGCACCAGGCTCCAGAAGCGGCTGTGCTCGACATCTTCGCCGCGCTTGATCCAGCCGGCCTGCTCCAGCGCCGCCAGGAAGTCCGGGATGCGGGCCGGATGGCCCAGCCAGTCGTTGACCGAGCGGCCTGCGACGCGGCAGTAATCCGAGTGCATGTTCTTGCCGACGCTGCTCTTGGACGCCAGGATGTCGACCAGCTCGGCCTGCAGGTCGAAGCCGGCGATGCACGAGGTGGTGCTGGCGCCGATGTCGTTCAGTCGGTAGCCGTCGAGCACGCGGCGGTAGAAGGCGTCGGCGTCGCCCACGCGCGGCATCAGCTGCTTCAGGGCCTGCACCGCCTTCTGGGCATGGCCGCTGGCGGCATTGTCGACCGTGACGTGCAGGGTGAAGTAATAGGGATCGATGCCGAATTCGTTCAGCTCGTACGAAGTGATCAGCAGGTGCAGCGGCAGCTGCTCGTAGCCGAGGTTGTAGCCGATGACTTCGGGCAGGAAGTGCCCGGTGTTGTGGCCCAGTGCGAGCTGGATCGCGCCCTGCACGAAGTATTCCTCGCCGAGCGCTTCCCAGCCTTCGCAGCCGTGCGTGGCCAGCAGCTTGCGGTAGATCGTGACGTGGTTCTTGCTCGGCGCGCCCTCGCCCAGTTCCTCGAGGTAGGTCTTGATCAGCTCGTGGTAGGCAGGCTTGTCCCAGTGCTTCAGCAAGCCATACAGCCAGGCGCCGTCGACCAGCTTGGTTGGCGCGACCGCCTTGATGAAGTAGAGCGCGTGTGCACGGCAGGAAAAATAGCGGCGCGGCGCGCCATTCTTGCGCGCGGCCAGGTAGTCGCGGTACTGGGCGCCGACGGCGTCCGTGCGTTCCGCGACCCAGGCCGGCAACGCGGCCAGCGTGGCCGGCAGGTCGCTCGGCAGCTGTGCCACGGCGGCGATCTGGTCGGCGACGTAGGCGCGCGCCTCGTCCAGATGCGCGCGCGGGTTCTCGTACAAGGAAAAGTACAGGTGCTTCGAGCGTTCCCGGGTGGCGGAAACGCCTGGGCCCGCAAGCTTCTCGGCCTCAGCCAGCAGCATTGAATTCATGGTCTCGGAACATGTTGGTCTCTTAGGACGATGGCAACATTATCCGGGTTGGTCCATGTACACAAAATCGGTAGCGGCGCTGTGAGGATGTAAGAAAGGGATTACAAAAGAACAAAGGCGGGTCAAGAAAATACATACCATACAGTCAAGACCCCGGTTACAGCAGCGCGCCGAGCTGGGCGTCGGCGACCAGCTGGCCGCCGGACAGCCTGACCGGCAGCGCACCCCTGGTCAGCATGCGCGCCAGCGCGCGGTCGCCGTCGCCCGGCGCGACCTCCACCGCGCGCGTGGTTTCCAGCACGATCAGCACCTCGAAGCCGGCCGCGATCCCATCGAGCACCGTGTTGAGCACGCAGTAGTCGGTAGCCAGGCCGCACACCGCCAGCCGGGTGACGCCGTCGGCCAGCATGCTGCGCGCCAGGCCGGTGCCGTTGAAGGCCGAATACGCATCCTCGGCGACCGTGAGTGCCTTGGAGATCACGATCGCTTCCTCGGGCAGGCGCAAGGCCTCGCTGAACAGCGCGCCCTCGGAGCCGGCCACGCAATGCGGCGGCCAGGGTCCGCCCTGGGCCGTGAACGAACAATGGGCGTCCGGATGCCAGTCGCGCGAGGCGTAGATGGGCAAGCCGCGCCCGTGGTACAGGTCGATGAGGGCGTTGATGGGGTCGATGACGAGGTCGCCGCGCGGCACGGCCAGGGCCCCGCCCGGGAGGAAGTCGTTCTGCAGGTCGACGATCAGGAGGGCGTCGCCCTTGCCCAGCACGATGGCGCTCATGGATCCGGTCTCCGTGAAAACCGCGGCCCGGAATGGGCCGGCGTCCAGGCTAGCTTAGCACGCTGGCAAGAAAAACGCCCGGTCACCTGCGGTGCCGGGCGTCTCTGCGGTGTTGCTACCGGGCGCTTACTGCTGCTTGTTGAGCAGCGAGCGCTGGCGGGCGTACAGGAAGTACACCGCCAGGCCGATCAGCAGCCAGACGACGAAGGCCACCCAGGTGTGCCAGCTCAGGAAGGACATCAGGGCCAGGCAGAAGATGATGGCCAGGGCCGGGACGACCGGCACGCCAGGGCAGCGGAAGGCGCGGTGCAGCTCCGGACGCTTCTTGCGCAGGATGATCACGGCCAGCGAGACCAGCGAGAACGCGGCCAGGGTGCCGATGTTGACCAGTTCGGCCAGCACGTCGAGCGGGACCACGGCGGCGATCAGGCCGAACACGATGCCGACCATCCAGGTGGCGAAGTACGGGGTGCCGTATTTCGGGTGCACTTCCGACAGCTTGGCCGGCAGCAGGCCATCGCGCGACATGGCGAACAGGATGCGGGTCTGGCCATAGGCCATCACCAGCATCACGGTGCTCATGCCCAGGATCGCGGCCAGGTCGACGAAGCCGGCGACCCAGTCCTGGCCCGCATACTGCAGGGCCAGCGAGACCGGGTGGTCGACGCCCTTGAAGTTCATGAACGGGACGATGCCGGTCATGATGGCGGCGACGATCACGTAGAGCACGGTGCAGACTGCCAGCGAACCGATGATGCCGATCGGCAGATCCTTGGACGGATTCTTGACTTCTTCCGCGGCCGAGGTGACGGCGTCGAAGCCGATGAAGGCGAAGAACACCAGCGCGGCGGCGCTCATCACGCTGCCGAAGCCGAAGGGCATGAAGGGCTGCCAGTTTTCCGGCTTGACGTAGTTGACGCCGACCACAATGAACAGGAACACGACGCCGGTCTTGATGATCACCATGATGTTGTTGACGCGGGCCGATTCGCGCACGCCCATCGACAGGATCCAGGTCAGGAAGATCATGATCAGGAAGGCCGGCAGGTTGATCAGGGTGTCCACGCCCGGCTGTGCGCCCGGGGCCGCGCGCAGCGCTTCGGGCAGCACGATGCCGATGCCCTTGAGCAGCGACTGGAAGTAGCCCGACCAGCCCACCGCGACGGTCGAGGTGGCGAGGCCGTATTCGAGCAGCAGGTCCCAGCCGATCATCCAGGCGACGATTTCGCCCAGGGTGAAGTAGCTGTAGGTATAGATCGAGCCGGCCACCGGCACGCTCGAGGCGAATTCGGCATAGCACAGGGCGGCGAAGCCGCAGGCCAGCGCAGCGACGATGAAGGAGAGCGTCAGGGCCGGGCCCGCGGTCACGGCGCCGGTACCGGTCAGCACGAAGATGCCGGTGCCGATGATGGCGCCGATGCCCATCAGGACGAGGTCGAACGGACCGAGCACTTTCTTGAGGCCGCCGGGCTTTTGGGCCGCGGCAACCATCGTGTCAAGATTTTTGGTTCTGAAAAGACTCACTACTTGTTCTCCAATCAAAAAATAGTATGGTTCCGCGTCTTGTGTTGCCGCTGCACTGTATGCCTGCGGTAGCGCTCTGCCCATTCGGCCGGTAGACCGCATGCTCGACCCGTGAACCGACTTTCGCCGTGCTGCCTCTGCAAATTCTGCAGACCTGACATTATCACCAGATTGTTGTTAGGAATCAAAGTAAAGTAATGAAAAGCGACTAATTCTTTTATTTCAAGCAAAAAACCACGTTCGTTGTGTATACGCCGTGCGCGTTTTTGCTCACTTGATTTCCACAAATCAACAGAACATAATCGTCCTGTCGCCGCATCCAGCGGCGTCGAGCCGCCTGGCCTCCCGCCGCTCGTCTTCCGCCGACATCCTTTGCCGCAGCTGACCACGATAACGATCCAACTGGCATCCCGACCGGCGATGCGTGCGTGGCGCAGGAACCTGCGGGGCCTGCTGCTGGCCTGTGCCTGCGCGGGCGCGCCCGTGGCACAGGCGGCCGCGCCGGCCGCGGCCGAGCTGCGCCTGCGCGAGCTGGCCCAGGTGGCCGAGCGCAGCATTCCGGAAGCGCGCAGCCTGCTGCTGGCCGAAGCGCCCGCCTTCACCAGCGGCGCGCCCTATGCCGTGCAGCTCGGCTACCTGCGCCTGCTGCGCCGCATCCACGGCGATGCCGGGCAGCTGAGCGAGGCGTATGCGGTGGACGAGCGCATCATCGCCCTCGCCGGCGCCGCCGGCGACGCCCTGCACGTGGCGCTGGGCAGCCTCGGACGCGTCCACAAGCGCCTCAACGACAACGACCCGGCCGCCGCGATGGCCCTGCTGGAAACCCTGAATGCCCGCTACCGCGCACTGGCCGGCAGCGAGTTCGAGGCCCATGCCGAGGTGGCCTACGGCGCGATCTACAACACCACCGGCCAGCACGACCGTGCGCTGCGCCACTACCTGCGCGCGCTGGAGCTGGTCCAGCGCCAGCCCGAACCGTGGGGACCGCGCGAGGCCGACATCCGGCTGGCGCTGGCGCGCCTGTACGTCAACAGCGACAACGCCGCCAAGGCGCTCGAAACCACCCAGGCCTACCGCGAAGCGCGCAGCGGGCGCAAGGCGCCGGCGGATGCGATCCCGCCGCGGGTCGAGGCCCTGATGCATTTCATGGACGGACGTGCCTACGTCTCCCTGCGCCAGTTGCCGCAGGCCCATGCCGCTTTTGAACGCGCGCTGGTGCTGGCGCGCAGGTACGAGCTGCGCTGGATCGAAGCGAACGTGCTCGGCAACCAATCCGACGCCTGGCTCCGGGGCCAGCGCTATGTCGAGGCCGAGCGCGCCGCCCGCGCGGCGGTCGCGCTGTCCGAAGAGGTGACGGACCAGAGCATCATCCAGATGGTGTATGCCAACCTGGGCTTCGCGCTGTACGGCCAGGGCCGGCTCGCCGAAGGCTCGGTGTACATCGACCGCACCGCGCGCGAGCTGCGCAAGGCCGGCGCCATGCTGGCCGTCTCGAACATCCTGGCCGAGAAGAGCGTGGCGCAGGAAAAGGCAGGCCTGCACAAGCAGGCCTTGCAGACGGTGCGCGAGCGCGAGGAGATCCAGGAAACCCTGGCGGTCGAACGCCGCAACAAGGCATTCGCCGCCCTGCAGGAGCAGTTCAACGCCAAGGAGCGCGCCGCCCAGATCGAGCGCCTGCGCCAGGAGAACGCGGTCAAGGACGCCGAGCTGCACAACCGCAACCTGCGCCTGGCGCTGGCCTCGCTCGGGGCGGTACTGGCGCTGGTGCTGCTCGGCTTCGTGTCCATGCTGTACCGGAAGTCGCAGGCGACCAGCCGCCGCCTGGCCGAACTGAACGCCGAGCTGGCGCACAGCTCCGCCCACGATCCCCTCACCGGCCTGTTCAACCGGCGCTCCTTCGTCGACCAGATGCGCGCCAGCGAGGCAGCCTTCAACGATTGCTTTACCCTGCTCGACATCGACCACTTCAAGCGCATCAACGACCAGCACGGCCACGCCGCCGGCGACGCGGTGCTGGTCGAGGTGGGCCGCCGCCTGAACGAGGTGGTGCGCGGTTCGGACATGGTGCTGCGCTGGGGTGGCGAGGAATTCCTGGTGTATTCGCAGGGCGTGAGCGAGGCCCGGCGCCCGCTGCTGGTGCAGCGCATCCTGAACGCCATCGCCAGCGCGCCGGTGGTGCTGGAAGACGGCACCGTGCTGCAGGTCAGCGCCACCGCCGGGGCGGTTTCGCTGCCGCTCGGTTCCGGTGAAGCCTTCGGTTGGGAACAGGCGATCGCGCTGGCCGACCGCGCCCTCTACAAGGGCAAGGAAGCGGGCCGCAACCGCGGCTTCATCGTCGAGGGGGTCGAAGGCGGCGCTGCCGGCCAGAACGCCGGCGACGAGCGCGGCCTCCAGCTGCACCTGGTGCTGCCGGACATGTACTGGCAGCCGGCCAGCTAGCAATCACGCCCGGCTGAGCGCCCGACGCCCCGCCATCCCGATCACGGTCTGCAGCAGCACCGCCGGGCGCAGCGGCTTGGCCAGGTATTCGTCAAAGCCGGCTTCCAGCGCGCGCTGCTGGTCTTCGCGGCGTGAAAAGGCCGTCAGCGCGATCGCCGGCACGCCGGCCAGGTTGCGCTGGCGCCCGGCCCGGATACGCCGGATCAGTTCGAAACCATCCATCAGCGGCATGCCGATGTCGCTGATCAGGAGGTCAGGCTGGTGACGCTCGAGCATGCGCAGGGCGTCGCTGGCGCTGGTGGCGGTCACGATCACGGCGCCGGTCTCGGCCAGCACCTGCTGCACCAGTTCCAGCGAGTCGGGTTCGTCGTCCACCACCAGCAGCGTCATGCCGGCCAGGCTGCCCGTGGACGGGGTGCCCGCCGCGCCGTCCGCCGCGGGAGCGGGAGCGGGCGCCGGCGGCTCGGCCGGGGCCGCGCCCTTGCAGAGCGGCAGGTGCAGGGTGAAGGTGGCGCCCTTGCCCTCCCCCGGGCTGGCGACGCTGATCGTGCCGCCCTGCAGCTCGACCAGCTGGCGCGCGATGGACAGGCCCAGCCCGAGACCGCCGTGGCGCCGCGCCGACGAGGAGTCGGCCTGGCGGAAGCGGTCGAACACGTAGGGCAGGAAGTCCGGATCGATGCCGATCCCGGAATCGGTGACGTCGATCGCCACTTCTTCGCCTTCGCGCCGCACGCTGACGGCGACGCGGCCGCCCGGTTCGGTGAACTTGATCGCGTTCGACACCAGGTTCGACATCACCTGCTGCATGCGTCCGAGGTCGCCCAGCACCGGTCCGGCGTCGTAGTCGACTTCGGCCACGAGCTGGATCTGCTTGCCGAGGGCCGCGGGGCGCGCGGTCTCGAGTGCGGCGTTGACGAATTCGGTCGGCGTCACCGCACGCGCTTCTACTCGTATCTTGCCGGCCATCAGGCGGCTCATGTCCAGCATGTCCTCGATCAGCTGCGACTGGGCGCGCGCGTTGCGCTCGATGGTTTCCAGGCCGCGGCGCAGCATCGCCTCGTCGCGGTGGCCCTGCAGCAGCAGTTGCGACCAGCCCAGCATCGCGTTCAGCGGGGTGCGCAGCTCGTGCGAGAGCGTGGCCAGGAATTCGTCCTTCAGCTGGCCCAGGTGTTCGGCCTCGACCCGCGCCTTCTGTTCGCGCAGGTACAGTTGCTGGCGCTCGGCCGCCGTCTCCAGCGAGGCCGCCAGGGTGCGGGTGCGCGACTCGAGGCGGGTGTCGAAGATGGCGGCCAGCAAGGCGATGCTGAGCACCGCGAAGCTCGCCACCGCGACCAGGATCGCCAGGTGGTCCTGGTTGACCCCGTTGCCGGCGGCGCGGCACACACTGGCGGCATCGAAATGGGCCGCGGCCATGCCGGTATAGTGCATGCCGGAGATCGCTCCGCCCATGACGACGGCGGCGCCCAGCTGCAACAGGCGCCGGCGCCTGACGTTCTCGTTGAGCTTGAAGCTGATCCACAGTGCGCCGGCGGAAGCGCCGATCGCGATGCCGACCGAGGCCAGGAACAGCCAGGGGTCGTAGCGGATGGCCGGGTCCATGCGCATGCCGGCCATGCCGGTATAGTGCATCGCGTTGATGCCCAGGCCCAGCAGCAGCGCGCCCCAGGCCAGGTGGCGCCCGCCCAGTTCGCGGTGGCGCAGCTGCCACAGGGCCAGGCCGGAAACGAATACCGGCAGCAGCCAGGACACGAAGGTGATCAGGGGATCGTAGGCGAGCGGCATCGGCAGGCGGAACGCAAGCATGCCGATGAAGTGCATCGCCCAGATGCCGCTGCCCATGGCGAAGGCGCCGCCGGCCATCCAGGCATGCGGCGCGTAGCCCTGCGATCGCTTGACCCGCAACGCGAGGCTCAGCGCCGTGTAGGACGCGAAGATCGCGACCAGGATCGAGAGCAGCACCAGCTTGGGTTCGTAATGGCCGATCAGCATAAGAAGTCGTGAAATCCCTTCGTGTCCGCAGCAGCGCGCGGCAAGCCTCGCGGCCCGAGTGTACACGAGCCAAGCCGGACTTGGCGCTATCGGATCTGACAGAGATGCGCGCGTTAATATTCTTAACGTTATTTCTTAACGGCAATTCTACAGGACTTGGGCCGGCGCGTCGCCGTCGACCACCACGCGGTCGCGCCCACCCCGCTTGGCGGCATACAGGGCCTTGTCGGCCGCCTCGATCAGGCGCGCCGGTTCATTCAGGCGCGTCTGGTCGAAGCCCGCCACCCCGATGCTGAGGGTGACGTGGGGGCGCAGCGCATTCGGGGCATGCGGCAGCCGCAGCCCTGCCACGTGTTCGCGGATCGCCTCGGCATGGGCGCGTGCCTGCTCCGCCGTGGTGTCGGGCAGGATCGCGGCGAACTCCTCGCCGCCGTAGCGCGCGGCGACGTCGGCCGGGCGCTTGCACATGGCGGCCAGCGCCTGGGCCACCGTGCTCAGGCAGGCATCGCCCTCCTGGTGGCCGAAGTGGTCGTTGTAGGCCTTGAAGGAATCGATGTCCATCAGCAGCAGGGACAGGGCGCCGCCGTTGCGCTGGGCGCGGCGCAGTTCGCGGTCGAGGGCGACGTCGAAGTGGCGGCGGTTGGCGATGCCGGTCAGGCCGTCCACATAGGAACGCGCACGCAGCGATTCGGCGTGGTCGAGCAGGCGCCGCTCGCGGTCCACCGTGCCGCTGACGTCGCGGATCTCGACCAGGCAGAAGCGCTCGCCGCCTTCGCTGAAGGGCGTCACGCTGACCGCCTGCTCGATGCGCGCGCCGTCGAAGCTGCCGGCCTCGCGCAGCGGGAAGGGCGAGCGCCCGCTGGATGCCGGCACCGTGGTGGCGATGTCCTCGGTGAGCGCCGCCAGCACCGCCGACTCGATCCGCGAGCCGCGCAGTTCCGGGAACACGTCGAACAGGGAACGCTCGCGCACGCGCGCGGCGGCGTAGCCGGAACGCGGCACCATCCAGCCGTTCCACAGGACGATGTCATGGCCGGCGTCGAGCACGACCAGGCCGCAGTCGACCAGGTTGACGGCGCGCGCGGCGAAAGCGAGGGCGAGCGGGTTGGCGGGTTCGGTCTTGTTGTTCATCGCCGGCAGAGTGATCGAAAATGATGTCAGAAAGAAACTACCGGATCATACCCGAGTTTGCAGCATTCTCGGCAACTTCTGTATCCAAGGCGCTATTTACAAAAAGTGCATGGTCGTGATTTTTCGTGAGCCTTGGAGCATATCTTTCCGGCTACGATCAAGTCTTTGGTGCGGTCCGCCGGGCCGCAAGCGAGTCTCGACATGGGCGAACGGAAGGAAGAAGCAATGGCTGGCAAGATGGGTGAAGAATTCGGTATGGACTCGGTCGGCATCGACCTGGTGGCGGAGGCGGTGCCGCACAACGCGCCCTGGCCGGCGGCCCCGCATGAACTGCGCCGCCTGCGCATCCGCAAGCGCGAGAGCCAGGAAAAGTTCTGGAGCCGTTTCGGCGTCACCCAGTCCAGCGGCAGCCGCTTCGAAACCGGCGTCGTGATCCCGCCGCCGGTCGCCATCCTGCTGCGCCTGTACGTCAACGGCACCCTCAAGGACGACGACCTGCACGGCTGAGCCCTTCCCGGCGCCGTCCGCTGCGGCGCCCCTCTGCATTACTTCTCTTTTAGTGAAGTAATGTTTCTGATTTCTTCGCTTTTCCAGGACCCACCGGGTGCTTTATCCTTATGCATGAGCAAATGCGGCCACGGCCGCATTTGACGCTATCGATCAACGCACACCGGAACCATGAAACGCATCGTACTTCTCATCGCCACCAACCTCGCCGTCATGCTGGTGCTGGGCATCTCGGCCAGCCTGCTGGGCGTGAATCGCTTCCTCGGCGCCAACGGGTTGAACCTCGGCGCCCTGCTCGCCTTCGCCGGCCTGATGGGCTTCGGCGGCGCCTTCATCTCGCTCCTGATCTCGAAACCGATGGCCAAGTGGTCGACCGGCGCACGCGTGATTGGGCAGCCGTCGAACGGGACCGAATCCTGGTTGCTGGACACCGTGGCGGCCCAGGCGCGCCGCGCCGGCATCGCGATGCCCGAAGTCGCGGTCTACGAGGGCGAGCCGAATGCCTTCGCCACCGGCGCCTCGAAGAACGCTTCGCTGGTGGCCGTGTCCACCGGCCTGCTGGCCTCGATGACCCGGGACGAGGTCGAGGCGGTGCTGGCGCACGAGGTCGCGCACATCGCCAACGGCGACATGGTCACGCTGACCCTGATCCAGGGCGTGGTGAACACCTTCGTGATCTTCCTGGCGCGCGTGGTCGCCTACGCGGTCGACAGCTTCCTGCGCAAGGACGAGGATAACGGCGGCCCCGGCATCGCCTACACCATCACGGCCATCGTCTGCGATATCCTGTTCGGTATCCTGGCCAGCATCATCGTGGCCTGGTTCTCGCGCCGGCGTGAATTCCGCGCCGACCGCGGCGCCGCACGGATTCTGGGCACGCCGCGCCCGATGATCGATGCGCTGGCCCGCCTGGGCGGCTTTGTGCCGGGCGCGCTGCCGAAGAACATGGCTGCCTCGGGCATCGCCGGCGGCGGCGTGCTGTCGCTGTTCAGCAGTCACCCCGCGTGCGAGGAGCGCATCGCCGCCCTCCAGCACGCCTGAGCATGTCACATTAAAGGAGCCGGATGCGCTACTCGTCACTCGTGCTGCCGGTGCTGTTCGCAACCGCGCTGGCCTTCCTGCTGCAGCACTTCCTCGGCTCGCTGGCCTGGGCCGGCCTGCTGGCGGTCATCACCTGGCCGCTGCACGAACGCCTGCAGGCGCGCGGCCTGCCGCGCCTCGCCAGCGCCGGCGTGCTGGTCGGCCTGCTGGTGTTCTGCTTCCTCGGTCCCTCGCTGCTGCTGGTCAAGGCCCTCGGTAACGAACTGGTCGGCCTGCAGCGCCTGCTGGCCGAGCTCAACCAGGTCGGCGTTCCGGCCCCTGCCTGGCTGGCCGGCATCCCGGTCGTCGCCGAGCGCATCCTCGCCTGGTGGAACGAGCACCTCGCGGTGCCGGGCGGGTTGAACGCACTGATCCAGACCACCCTCGGCGACGTGATGCCGCACCTGACCGGCGCGGCGCGCTTCTGGGGCTCGGTGATCCTCGCCAATGCGCTCTACCTGTTCCTCACCCTGCTGACCCTGTTCATCCTCTACCTGCACGGCCCGGCCGTGGTGCGCTACGTCGACGGCGCAGGCAGCCGCCTGCTGCCCGACCACTACGGCAACCTGCGCCGCATCCTGCCGCTGTCGGTGCGCGGCACCGCGCTCGGCCTGTGCTCGATCGCGGTGCTCGAGGGGATCGTGCTGGGCATCGCCTACTACATCGCCGGCGCCCCGGCCCCGGCCATGCTGGGCGTGATTACCGGCTACCTGGCCCTGATCCCGGGCGGCGCCCCGCTGTCCTTCACCATGGTGTCGCTGCTGCTGCTCGGGCAGGGCCATGCCGGCGCGGCGCTCGGCCTGTTCACCTGGGGCGCGGTGGAACTGTTCATGGTCGACAAGTTCATCCGGCCGAAGCTGATCGGCCACCGCGTCAACCTGCCCTTCCTGGCCGTGCTGTTCGGCCTGCTGGGCGGTGTGTCGACCCTGGGCGTCATCGGGCTGTTCGTCGGTCCCTTCATGATGGCGGTGCTGTTCAGCTGGTTGCGCGCCGCGCAAAGCACGACGGGCTAGCGGAGGACGGCTCAACAGTGCGCCGCGAAAATTGTTTATTAGATAATAATGAACATTATTTCCGGAGACGCCGATGAAACTCGCATCCACCCTGGCCCTCGCGGCCTGCCTGCTCGCTCCCCTTGCCGGCCAGGCGGGCGTCATCTACGAATGGCGCCCGACCAACGACGGCACCCCGCGCGACATCACGTTCCGGCTCGAATTCACCCAGCAGACCGTGGATAGCGGCGCCTTCAGCTTCGTCCTTCCCATGCACGACGACCGCTCGTCCTATCCGGATTCCGGCCTGCTGTCGCTGCTGTACACCTTCCCGGGCATTGCCGGTTACATGAGCTACCAGCCGCCGACCGAGAAGTTCCGCAATGGCCTCGGGCACCTGAACATGGACATCCGCTTCGAAGCCGGCGGCTATCTGAGCGGACGCATCTATGCCAACAATGCAGAGAGCCATATCGACATGCGCTCAGCCGGCACGCTGTTCACAATCGTCGACGCCAACAGCGACGCCGGCATGCCCGGCGCCGGCTGCGGCCGCTTCGCCTGCGGCGGCGCGACGGGCTACCTGCGCGATGTGCGCATGAACGAGGTCCCCGAGCCGCATGCGCTGGCGCTGTTCGGACTCGGTGCATTGGCTGCGCGCGGCGCACTCCAGCTTCGGCCGCGGCGACGCCAGGCCTGAGCGCACATGCAAAAAAGGCCCGCAACGTTTCCGTTGCGGGCCTTTTGAAATCCTGGTGGGAAGTGCAAGTTTCGAACTTGCGACCCCTGCAGTGTGAATGCAGTGCTCTACCCCTGAGCTAACCTCCCGAGTGCGCGTATTATGCACTAACTATTGAGATTCATCAATATCAAACTGCAATCACCGGCATTTGCATCGATCGCGCATGCCTTGCTGCAGAAACAAAAAAGCCGCACTGTGCGCGGCTTTCCTGATGAATCCTTGGTGGGAAGTGCAAGTTTCGAACTTGCGACCCCTGCAGTGTGAATGCAGTGCTCTACCCCTGAGCTAACCTCCCGAAGCGAGGCGTATTATGCCACAGGATCACCCTGCCGTCACCCCTGCTGGAGAATAATTCCTCCACACACAGCTGCCTTTTACGTTCTTGTCGAGGCCGGCCAGTACCTCCTCGTGCGCGGCGAGCTCGTCGCTGCTTGCCGCGAGCACGATGATCTCGCCCAAGGGGCCCGCATCGCCCAGCTCGCCGCCGGCACTCGCCTCGACCGCCATATCCATGGTCAGTGAGTTCTGGCCGCGCGTCATTGCGAGATACACGTCCGCCAGCAGCTCGGAGTCGAGCAGCGCGCCGTGCAGCTTGCGGTGCGCATTCGAGATTTCGTAGCGGTCGCACAGCGCATCCAGCGAGTTGCGCTTGCCCGGATGCAGCTCCTTGGCCTGCACCAGGGTGTCGATCACGCCGTTGCAATAATCCGTGAAGGGCGGCAGCCCCAGGCGTGCGAACTCGGCGTTCAGGAAGCCCAGGTCGAAGGGGGCATTGTGGATGATGACTTCGGCGCCCCGCACGAAGGCGCGCAGTTCCTCGGCGATCTCGTGGAACTTCGGCTTGTCGCTCAGGAATTCCGTCGTGAGGCCGTGGACGGCCAGCGCCGCCTCGTCCGAATCGCGCTCCGGATTGATATAGCGGTGAAAATTATTCCCGGTCAGCTTGCGGTTGAAGATCTCCACGCAACCGACCTCGATGATGCGGTCGCCCGTGCGGGGATTCAGGCCGGTGGTTTCGGTATCGAGGACGATCTGGCGCATGGGCGTTTACTGATGAGTTGGAGCGAGCCGCAGTATAGCAAACCGCGGCTGCAACAACTGTCTTATCGGCGCACGGACGCTGCGCCGCGGTTGGCGAGCACGTCGGCACGCTCGTTGCCCGGATGGCCGTTGTGGCCGCGCACCCAGCGCCATTCGACCGCGTGCTGCTGCTGGGCCAGGTCGAGCGCCTTCCACAGGTCGTCGTTCTTGACGGGCTCCCTGGTCGAGGTCTTCCAGCCGCGCGCCTTCCAGCCGTGGATCCACTCCGAGATCCCCTTCTGCACGTACTGGCTGTCGGTGTGCAGCACCACCTGGCAGGGGCGGTTCAGCACGCCCAGCGCCTCGATCACGGCACGCAGCTCCATGCGGTTGTTGGTGGTGTTCGGCTCGCCGCCGAAGATTTCCTTTTCGTGGCCGCCCGAGACCAGCAGCGCGCCCCAGCCGCCGGTACCGGGATTGCCCTTGCAGGCGCCGTCGGTGAAGATTTCCACCTTGCTTGAATTGGTTTGTGTGTCGCTCATTCTCTATTCGCAGCCGGCACTGCTGCCGGGCGCTTGCTCGTTTTCTTGTTCCATGCAGGTCCGATGATGTGCATGCCCTTGACCCGCTTGATGGCGTGGACCACGTACACGGCGCCCAGGTAGGGCCACCAGCGCCGGCCGGCCGACTCCATCATCGAGAACCGGCTCAGCCAATGGGTTGTCCGGCACGGCGGAGCGTAGCAGCCGAAGTGGCTGCGGCTGACGCCGAGATTCAGCAATTTTAACCAGTCCTTCAGGCGCGGCATAGAGATGAACTCGCCGGAGGCCGGCAGGTAGCCGCTGCGGGTCACCTTGCCCACGCCCTGGCGCATGCCCCACAGGCTGGCCGGATTGAATCCGCAGATGATCAACTGCCCTTCCGGAATCAGGACGCGCTCGACCTCGCGCAAGACCTGGTGCGGTTCGCTGGCGAACTCGAGCACGTGCGGCAGCACCACCAGGTCGATGCTGTGCGATGCGAAGGGCAGCTCGGAGAAATCGAGCGCCACCGCGATCTGCTTGCCGCTGGCCGCGAAGGCCAGCTCGTCGGCGGTCGAGGTGCGGATCGCCGCCTGCCACTTGTTGGGCATGCGGCTGGCCGCCAGCGCATCCAGCTGGGGCACGCCGATCTGCAGCGCATTGAAGCCGAAGATATCGACCGTCAGCTCGTCGAGGCAGGCCTGCTCGAAGGCGCGCACGTAGGCGCCCGCCGGCGATTGCAGCCAGTGGTCGAGCGCTATAATGGATTTTTCCGATGCCGCGCTGTCCATACCACCCTTGAGCCTTCCCTATTTCACCTGCTGTTCTACACCACACCATGACGAGCCCAGCGCATAGCGACCTGTCGGTCCTGACCCTACCCGCCTTCAACGACAATTACCTGTGGTTGATTCATGACGGCGTCAACGCGGCCGTGGTCGACCCGGGCGACGCCGGACCGGTCCGCGACGCGCTGGCCGAACACCGCCTCACCCTGACTGCCATTTTACTCACCCATCACCATGCTGACCACATCGGCGGTGTGCCGTCCCTGCTGGCAGACAATCCGGTGCCGGTATTCGGGCCGCGAAATGACGGAATCGAGGGCATCACCCGGGCCCTGGGCGAAGGCGAGCGCTTCACCGTGCCCGGGCTCGACCTGGAACTCGCGGTGCTGGAGGTGCCCGGCCACACCCTGGGGCACATCGCCTACGTTCGGTGCACCCCGGGTGCGCACTGGCTGTTCTGCGGCGACACCCTGTTCGCCGGCGGCTGCGGCCGGCTGTTCGAAGGCACGCCGGCGCAGATGGCGGACTCGCTCGCCAAGCTGGCGGCCCTGCCCGACGATACACTGGTTTACTGCGCGCACGAATATACGGTGGCGAACCTGCGCTTTGCGCAGGCGGTGGAACCCGACAACCAGGGTCTGGCCTTGCGCATGAAGGACGCGAGCGAGAAGCGCGGCACCAGGCTGCCGACGGTGCCCTCGACCATCGGGCTGGAGCGCGGAACGAATCCCTTCCTGCGCTACACGGAGCCGGGGATCGTGAAAAGCCTGGTGGAGGCCGGCAGGCTGGAGGAAGCTGCGTCGGCGGTGGAAGCCTTCGCAGCTTTGCGGGAGTGGAAGAACGTGTTCAAGTAGGGTGGACGGTAAAACAGTCTACCCAAGGACCATCAGATTTCTTCGTACAGCGGCAAGGTCAGGAACTCCGCAAAGTTCTCTGAAGTCGACATCTGCTCGAAAATCTCGGCCGCACGCGCATAGCTCGGGTTGTCGCCATTCGGCGCGTCGCCCTTCACTTTGGCCAGCTCTTCCGGGATCATTGCGCGCACCATCTCCGCCGTGACCTTGCGGCCGTCTTCCAGCACGCCCTTCGGCGAGCGGATCCATTGCCAGACCTGCGAACGGCTGATCTCGGCGGTCGCCGCGTCTTCCATCAGGTTATGGATCGGAACGCAGCCATTCCCCGCCAGCCATGCGCCGAGGTAGTGGATGCCGACGTTGATGTTGTAGCGCAGGCCCGCTTCCGTGATGGGCGCCTCCGGCTTGAAGTCGAGCAGCTCGCGCGCGCTGACTTCGACGTCCGGACGCTGCTTGTCGATCTGGTTGGGCCGGTCGCCCAGCACCTTGGTGAACTCGGTCATCGCCAGCTCGACCAGCCCCGGGTGGGCCACCCAGCCGCCGTCGTAGCCGTCGGTCGCGTCGCGCGCCTTGTCGATGCGCACGCCGCCCATCGCGACCTCGTTCTTCTCCGGGTCGTTCTTGATCGGAATCAGGGCCGCCATGCCGCCGATCGCCGGCGCGCCGCGCTTGTGGCAGGTCTTGAGCAGCAGCAGCGCATAGGCCCGCATGAAGGGCGCGGTCATGGTTACCTTGGCGCGGTCGGCCAGGCAGAAGTCCTTGTCCAGCTTGAACTTCTTGATGCACGAGAAGATGTAGTCCCAGCGGCCTGCGTTGAGGCCGGCGCTGTGCTCGCGCAGCTCATACAGGATCTCGTCCATCTCGAAGGCGGCCAGGATGGTCTCGATCAGCACGGTCGCCTTGATGGTGCCGCGCGGCAGGCCGAGCGCTTCCTGGGTCATCACGAAGATGTCGTTCCACAGGCGCGCTTCCAGGTGCGATTCCATCTTCGGCAGGTAGAAATACGGACCGGCGCCGCGCGCCAGTTGCTCCTTGGCGTTGTGGAACATGAACAGCGCGAAGTCGAAGATGCCGCCCGA
The DNA here is from genome assembly GCF_059685865.1 of Telluria sp. ZB4P36. Classification (NCBI taxonomy): domain Bacteria; kingdom Pseudomonadati; phylum Pseudomonadota; class Betaproteobacteria; order Burkholderiales; family Oxalobacteraceae; genus Telluria; species Telluria sp. ZB4P36. The sequence continues at coordinate 43,023 of NZ_JCASIE010000025.1, read as the reverse complement.
GACGCGCCTGCCGTCGACCAGCACGTGTTTTTCGTCGAGGTGCCAGCCGCGCGGGCGCACCACCAGCGTGGCCACCTTGTCGTTCAGCTTGTAGGTCTTGCCGTTCTGCTCGAGCGAGATGCTGCGGCGCACCGCGTCGACCATGTTGAGCTGGCCGGTGATCTGGTTGTCCCAGTTCGGCGTGTTCGAATCCTCGAAGTCGGTCATGTAGCTGTCGGCGCCCGAGTTCAGGGCGTTGATGACCATCTTGCGTTCGACCGGGCCGGTGATTTCGACGCGCCGGCATGCGAGCGCCTGCGGAATCGGGGCGATCTTCCAGTCGCCGTCGCGGATATGGGCGGTCTCCGGCAGGAAGTCCGGACGATCGCCGGCGTCCAGACGTCGCGCACGCTCGGCGCGCATGGCCAGCAATTCCTGGCGGCGCGGCTCGAAGGCGCGCGACAGCCGGGCGACCAGTTCGAGTGCGGCCGGGGTCAGGATGTTTTCGTAACCGGGCTTGATTTCGGCGGTGATCTGCATGCCGGCGGGGGTGGCGATGGTCATTGCGCTAACTCCTGTAAGTGGAAAACCGGTGTCGCCGAAGACGCGCAGCCTGCGCCTTGGCGTTTGTCATAGCATCAAGTATATTCACTTCCAGATAGCTAAACGATACATTTACTCACTACATCTGTGCGTTTTTGTATCAAATCAGGAGGATGATTGGACAAGTTCAGGCAGATTTCCACCTTCGTCGACGTGGTGGCGCGCGGCAGCCTGTCGGCGGCGGCGCGGGCCGAAGGCATCGCGCCGGCTATGATCGGACGGCGCCTCGATGCCCTGGAGGCAAGGCTGGGGGTCAAATTGCTGCAGCGGACCACGCGCCGCCTCGTCCTCACCGACGAGGGCGCCGCCTTCCTCGAGGATTGCCAACGCATCCTGGTCGAACTCGAGGAAGCCGAGTCCGCGGCCACCGAGCGTAGTGCGCGCGCCACCGGCCACCTGTTCGTATCGGCCCCGGCCGGCTTCGGGCGCCAGCACGTGGCGCCCCTGCTGCCCTCCTTCCTGGCCGAGCACCGCGAAGTCACGGTCAACCTGAACCTGACCGACCGCCTGGTCGACGTCGTCGGCGAAGGCGTGGACGTGGCGATCCGGATCGCCAGCCTGAACGACTCGAACCTGGTCGGCACCAAGCTGGCCGACAACCACCGCGTGGTGGTCGGCACGCCCGCCTACCTGAAGCGGCACGGTCGGCCGTGCGTGCTGGCCGACCTGGCCAGGCACAACTGCCTGGCGATCAGCAGCGAAGGCAGCCAGCGCGGCTGGACCTTTCTCGACAAGGGCAAGCCGGTCACGCTGAAGGTGGGCGGGAACATGGAATGCAACGACGGCGCGGTGCTGCACGCCTGGGCGCTGGCCGGCAAGGGCCTGGCATGGCGCTCGATGTGGGAAGTGGGCGCGCAGATCGCTGCGGGCGAGCTGTGCACGGTACTGGACGAATTCGCCGCGCCCGGCAACGACATCCATGCGGTATTCGCGCAGCGCCAGCACCTGCCCCTGCGGATCCGCGCCTTCGTCGACTTCCTGCGGCGCAGCTATGCGCAGCCCGAGTACTGGCGGATCTGAATCCGATAGGCAAAAAAAATCCCCGGCTACCCGGGGATTTTTGCTATCGCTGGAGAGCGATTACAGCGGCTGGATGTTCGCGGCCTGCTTGCCCTTCGGGCCAGTGGTCACGTCGAACGAAACGCGCTGGTTCTCTTGCAGCGATTTGAAGCCGTTGCTCTGGATTGCCGAGAAGTGTGCGAACAGATCTTCGCCGCCTTCATCAGGGGTGATGAAGCCGAAACCCTTCGAGTCATTGAACCATTTAACGATGCCAGTTGCCATTACAATTTCCTATTTCAGTTAAGTTGGGCTTACGCCCGTTTAAGATCGTTTGAAGAAGCAAGAAAGAAATGACAGACAGACTGCACTACTATCTACAACCCAACGATCCTGCATTATACCGAATAAAAACGGCGCGACACGCACTTCGCAAAATAAAAAAGCGGGTTTTCGCAACAATTCCCATAAAACTTCCTTACTTCAACTTTTATAGGCGGGTTCTGATTCGGCAGTAGGGAAAATATAGGCCATCGAGTGGCGGGAAATTTGCGCGAGATCAAACGATTCTGCAATCATGTATTGCGATAGAACATAATCGCGATGTCGCTGACAGGTTAGTGCTGACTTCAGCCGAGGCCGTGCGGGTCGCGCCGCGCCGCCTCGACGAACTGGCCCAGCTCGTGGAGCCAGGCCGCCCATTCGCTGGCGGCGACGGCGTCGAAGGTCGTCAGGACGCGCAGGCGCTGCTCGAGCGCGCGCGCATGCTGGCCCAGGCCGCGGTAGCCGAAGGTGACGGCCGAACCGGCCATGGTGTGCAGCATCGCCTGCAGTTCGCCGGCGGCGGCGGCCGGGGCCAGGGGATCGAGCTGGGCGCCGAGCGCGCCGAGACGCTCGAGGATGGCCGGCAGCCGGCCGGCGAAACTGGCGTTCGCCGTTGCCAGGCGCGAGAAGAACTGCTGGTCCGCCGCGTGCATGGTCTCCCCTCCCCTTGATCCGGCTTACTTGGTGCCGAAGATGCGGTCGCCGGCGTCGCCCAGGCCCGGGACGATGTAGGCGTCCTCGTTCAGGTGCGAATCGAGCGAGGCGACGTAGACCTTGACGTCCGGGTGCGACTTCTGGAACACCTCGATGCCTTCGGGCGCGGCCACCAGGGCCAGGAACAGGATCTGCTCGCTCGGCACGCCGCGCTTCTTCAGCACGTCGACCGCGTGCACCGCCGAATTGCCGGTCGCGACCATCGGATCGCACAGGATGAAGGTACGCTCGTTGGTATCCGGCAGGCGCACCAGGTATTCGACCGGCTCGTGGGTGTCCGGGTCGCGGAACACGCCGATGTGGCCGACGCGCGCCGACGGCACCAGTTCCAGCAGGCCGTCGCTCATGCCGATGCCGGCACGCAGGATCGGCACGATCGCCAGCTTCTTGCCGGCGATGACCGGGGCCTCGATGGTCATCAGGGGCGTCTGCACGGTGCGCGTGGTCAGCGGCAGGTCGCGCGTGATCTCATACCCCATCAAGAGCGTGATCTCCCGCAGCAGCTCGCGGAACGTGCGCGTGGAGGTGTCGTGCTCGCGCATGTGGGACAGCTTGTGCTGGATGAGCGGGTGGTTCAGGATGAAGAGGTTGGGAAAGCGCGGGTCTTGTTTCATGGTCGGTATTAAACGAATTTTGTGTGAAGCCTGGGGCGCCATTATCCCAGCCGCGCGGCCGTTTGTCCTTTTTTTCTGCACATTTCGACAAGTCGGGCCGCGCTTCAGGGACGCAGGGCCCGCTCGAGGATCGCCGCACAGTCGGCGGCCGCCGGCAGGCGCCCGAAGGCGCCGCCCGGCTCGACGGCGATGCGCGAGGCGACGAAGGCATCGGCGACATAGCCCGGCGCATGGCGCAGCAGCAGCGCCGCCTGCACTGCCAGCACCAGGCGCTCGGCCAGGCGGCGCGCGCCGCCCTCGTCCCGGGCCAGGACCGGCAGCTCGTCGAGCAGCTGCTGCGCATAGGCGCCAAAGCGGGCATCGAGGCCGGCGGCGGGCAGCAGCTCGGCGGCCAGGGCCGCGTGCGCCTCCGGCAGCGACTTGCCGAGCGCGCGCAGCACATCCAGGCACATGACGTTGCCCGAGCCCTCCCAGATCGAATTCACCGGAAACTCGCGGTACAGGCGCGCCAGCGGTCCGTCCTCGACGTAGCCGTTGCCGCCCATGACCTCCATGGCCTCGGCGCCGAAGGCCGGTCCGCGCTTGCAGATCCAGTACTTGCCGGCCGGCGTCAGGATGCGTCCCAGCAGTGCCTGGGCCGGGTCGTCCTGTTCGTCGAAGCAGCGCGCCAGGCGCAGCGCGAAGGCGGTGGCGGCCTCGGATTCCAGCGCGAGGTCGGCCAGCACGTTCTGCATCAGGGGCTGTTCGCTGAGCAGCCGTCCGAACGCGCTGCGTCCGCGCGCGTGGTGCAGAGCGTGGCACAGCGCGGCGCGCATGATGCCGGCGCTGCCCAGCACGCAGTCGAGCCGGGTGTAGGCGCCCATTTCGAGGATGGTCGGGATGCCGCGCCCCGGCTCGCCGACCATCCAGCCGAAGGCGTCGTGGAACTCGACTTCGGACGAGGCATTGGAGCGGTTGCCCAGCTTGTCCTTGAGGCGCTGCACGCGGATCGCGTTGCGGCTGCCGTCCGGCAGGAAGCGCGGCACGAAGAAGCAGCTCAGGCCCGCATCGCCGCCACCCCCGGTCTGCGCCAGGATGAGGTGCGCGTCCGCCTGCGGGACCGAGAAGAACCATTTATGGCCGACGATCCGCCAGGCGCCCTCGTGCGCCTCGCCGCGCGGCAGCGGCGTGGCGCGGGTGGTGTTGGCGCGCACGTCGCTGCCGCCCTGCTTCTCGGTCATGCCCATGCCGACCAGGGCGCCGCGCTTCTGCGCGATGGGCAGCGAGCGCGGGTCGTACTCGCTGGAGAGGATCTTCGGCAGCCATTCGGCCGCCAGCTCAGGCACGCGGCGCAGCGCCGGCACCGAAGCGAAACTCATGGTCACCGGGCATTGCGCGCCGTTCTCCACCTGCCCGAACAGCAGGTATTGGGCGGCGCGCGCGACCTGGGCGCCGGGACGCGGCGCGCGCCAGGGCGCGGCGTGGGCGCCGGCCCCGATCAGCATCGCCATCAGCCGGTGCCAGGCCGGATGGAACTCGACCTCGTCGATCCGCTTGCCCATCCGGTCGTAGCTCACCAGGCGCGGACCGTTGACGTTGGCCACGCGCGCCAGGTCGAGGGTCTCCGCGCGGCCCAGTTCGGCCCCAAGCGCATCCAGGTTCTCCCCGGCCCAGTCCGCCCCCTCGCGCTCGACCGCTTCCAGCAGCGCCGGATCGCAGCGGAACAGGTTCACGTCGGCGAAGGGGGTGGCCTGGTTCAGGACCTCATGGGTGTCGAAGGAGTTCATTTTTCGCTTTCTCAACCGATAAACATCAGGAATACCGCGGCCAAGTGTTGCATCCTGACATCAAATTTGGACTAGCCATCGAGCAATAATTTGCTAGAGAGCAATAATCGGCGACAATAGTCGTGTACGTATAGCTTGTCCAAGCTACAAGAACGCTAACGCAAAGCCTGCATCGACGCAAGCCGCTGCGTTAGGACAAACTGCGTGGCAAGACGGGTGAAACGCGAGCGGGCTTGTGATTTTTAATGCCTTTCGGAATCTTTCAATGCTAGAGTCAGCCTTGGTTTGGTAGACTTGCATGGTTTACACGTGTCCTGTCAGCGCGTGCCAGTAACAACAAGGCAGACATTAAAGAATGCACACCAGTTCCACCGCCGCCAAGTTCGAGCCCCGCAAGCAGCCCCCTGCGCTGCTCGACAGCCTGCTCGAAGCGGCCGGCGACATCGTGTTCCGCGTTGCCCTCGGTGGCCAGGTGCGCGCCGCCAGCCGCCGCGCCCTGACGCTGAGCGGCGTGGAAGCGGGCGGCCGCCCGCTGGTGTCGCTGGTCCATGACGTCGACCAGCCGGCGCTGCGCAATGCCCTGGCCAGCGCCGGCGCAAGCGGCGACCCGGTCCTGCTCGAAGCGCGCTTCCGCTGCGGCGAGCGCGACATCAGGTTCGAACTGCGCATTGCCCTGATCACCTCCGGCGACGATGCCCCGCTGCTCGTCATCGGCCGCGACATGTCGGCCCAGCACGCAACCGAAGAGCGCCTGCGCCACATGGCGACCCACGATTCGCTCACCGAACTGCCGAACCGGGTCCTGCTGTCGGACCGCATCCGCATGGTGATCGCCAACGCACGGCGTTCCGGCCAGGGTTTCGCGGTCGCGACCATCGGCCTGGACGGCTTCAAGAAGGTCAACGACGGCCTCGGCCACGCAGTCGGCGACGCTGTGCTGCGCATGGCCGCGGGCCGCCTGCGCCGCACCCTGCGCGACAGCGACACCCTGGCCCGGGTCGGCGGCGACGAATTCGTCGCGGTCCTGCCGGGATCCGCCAACGAGGCCCAGATCAAGCTGGTCACCGGGCGTTTGATGGCCGCCCTGCAGTCGCCCTTCGAGATCGACGGCCACACCATCTACCTGGCCGGCTCGATCGGCGTGGCCACCTATCCGGACCATGCCGAGGACGAAGTGCGGCTGGTGACGCTGGCCGACACCGCCATGTCGCGCGCCAAGGAGACCGGCAAGGCGCGCTCCGTCACCTACAGCCCGCGCGACCAGGGCCCGCCCGAGCACGACATCTCGCTCGAGGCGGCGATGTTCAACGCGGTGCGCGAAGGCGAATTCCAGCTCTACTACCAACCGATCGTCGACGCCCGCAGCCGCACCATCGAGGGCTTCGAGACCCTGATGCGCTGGAAGCACCCGACCCTCGGCATGGTGCCGCCGGTGCGCTTCATCCCGATCGCCGAGACCAACGGCCTGATCAACCTGCTGGGCGCCTGGGCGCTGAAGGCGGCCTGCATGCAGGTGCGCCAGTTCGAGGAAGTGGCCGGGCGCGAGCTGTACATCTCGGTTAACATCAGCCCGCGCCAGTTCAGGAGCGACAAGTTCCTGACCGTGCTGGACGATGCGCTGGCGCTGTCCGGTACCCCGGGCAGCAAGCTGGTGCTCGAGATCACCGAAGGCACCCTGATGGTCGACCCGGCGCATGCCGAGGCGGTCCTGGCCAAGATGGCCGAGCGCGGCGCCCGCATCGCGATCGACGACTTCGGCACCGGCTATTCGTCGCTGGCCTACCTGAAGCGCTTCCCGATCTCGGTGCTGAAGGTCGACCGCGCCTTCGTCAAGGACCTGCCGGGCGCCGAGAAGGACGCGGCGATCTGCAACGCGGTGCTCGACCTGGCCAAGCACCTCGACCTGTCGGTGGTCGCCGAAGGGGTCGAGACCGAAGCGCAGCTGGCCTGGCTCTCCGATCTCGGTTGCCACTACGTGCAGGGCTACCTGACCGGCAAGCCGATGCCGGCCCATGTGGCGCTCACTGCGCTGAAAGAAAATCTCTACACAGAATTACTGCCGGCCGACTTCCGGGCGGTCAAACCATGACGACATTAGCCGATATTGCGCGCACGCCCCGGGCCGAAGCCACCCTATCCCTGCTGTGGGAGCGCATCCGCAGGCAGGGCGACATGCCGGGCTTCACCAAGGCCATCAACGCGATCCTCGCCTCCATGCGCGGCGAGGACGAGCGCGAGTTCTCGATGACCCAGACGGTGCTGTCGGACCCGGTCCTGACCCAGAAGGTGCTGCGCCTTGCCAACAGCGGCATGTATTCGGCCTTCGGCCAGCGCATCAACACGGTGTCGAAGGCGGTCCTGGTGCTCGGGACCGAGGCCATCGGCCACCTGGCGCTGGGCCTGAAGCTGATCGAGGAATTAGCCAAGTCCACGCCCGACACCGAGACCGCCCACATCGAGATGGAGAAGGCTGTGCTGGCCGGGATGGTCGCGCAGCAGGTGGCGGCCAGCGCGGTATCGCGCGACCCGGAGGAAGCGGTGGTGTGCTCGATCCTGCATTCGCTCGGCCGCATGATGGTCACCTTCTACATGCCGGAACGCTGGCTCCAGCTGCGCGATACCGCAGGCGCGGGCCGCGAGGAGCTTGCCGCCGAAGCGCAGCTCGGCCTGTCGCTGGAAGCCATCGGCCGCGCCACCGCCGAACACTGGGGCCTGCCGCACAACCTGGTGGCCAGCATGCGCCGCGTCGAACCGGGCGAACGCAGCGAAGGCTTCGGCCACGACGACTGGCTGGCCGCGCTCGGCACCATGTCGACCCAGGCCGCGGACGCGCTGTGGCACGACGACGAGGCCACCGCCACCCGCGTGGCGGCCCTGGCCGAGAGTTTCGCACCGATGCTGGGCGTGGAAACCGCCGGCCTGCTCGGCGCCATCGACAAGGCGCGCGAGACCGCCGCCTCGGACCTGACGATCGCTCCGCTGGCCAAGCCGGCCGAGAAGCGCGCCAAGCTGGCCGCCGCCACCCGCAAGCGCATGGCCGGTAACAAGGTCTTGATGAGCGGCGTGGCCGACATGCGCGATGCCGGCGCCAACGCGACGCCGGGCCAGATGATGTCGATGGCGCTCGAAACCATCCACCAGGGCCTGTCCTTCACCCGCTCCTTCGCTTTCCTGCGCAACCGTCGCGAAGGGCGCTACGCCGCCCGCCTGGGCCTGGGCGAAGGCAGCAAGGCGCTGCTGCCGAACCTGGTGTTCGATGACGCCTACGAACCGAACGTGTTCCACGCGGCGCTGGGCAGCGACCGCGTGATCTTCATCGAGAACGCACGCGACGCCAAGTTCGCGGCCAAGCTGCCGGGCTGGTGGAAAGGCACGCTGAACGAGGCCCGCTGCTTCGTCGTGATCCCGTTGTGCGCGCACGGCCAGCCGGCCGGCTTCGTCTACGGCGAATGGGACGACAGCTTCCCCACGGTCGTGCTGAGCCAGACCGAGTTTTCGCTGCTGAACGATTTGCGCGGACTGGTGGTGCGCGCCGTCGAGCGGCGGCACCAGGCCGAGGCGGTGGCGACGCGGGTCTGACCCGCAAGGACGATCAACCCAGCTTTGGCGTCCCTACCCTCACATCCGCGCACTGCGCGCGGTGCATCAGCGCGTGGTCGATCAGCACCAGCGCCAGCATCGCCTCGGCGATCGGCGTCGCGCGGATGCCGACGCAGGGATCGTGGCGGCCGAAGGTCTCGACCATCACCGGATTGCCGTCCTTGTCGATCGAACGGCGCGGCGTGCGGATCGAGGACGTCGGCTTGATCGCGATCGAGACCGTGATGTCCTGCCCGGTCGAGATCCCGCCCAGCACTCCGCCGGCATTGTTCCCGACGAAGCCTTCCGGCGTGAGTTCGTCGCCGTGCTCCGAGCCCTTCTGCGCCACCGATGCGAAGCCCGCACCGATCTCCACGCCCTTGACGGCATTGATGCCCATCATCGCGTAGGCGATGTCGGCGTCCAGCTTGTCGTAGATCGGCTGGCCCCAGCCCACCGGGACGCCGCGCGCCACCACGTCGATGCGCGCGCCGATCGAATCGCCGGCGCGGCGCAGCTCGTCCATCGCGGCTTCCATGCGCGCCAGCAGGTCGGCATCGGCGGTCGCCGCGAAGAAGGGATTCGCATGCACGTGCTCGAAGGACTGGAAGGGCACGGCGATGTCGCCCAGCTGGGTCATGCAGCCGAAGAACTCGGTGCCGAACTGCTCGCGCAGCCATTTCTTCGCCACCGCGCCCGCGCCCACCACCGGGGCGGTCAGGCGCGCCGACGAGCGGCCGCCGCCGCGCGGGTCGCGCACGCCGTACTTGTGCCAGTAGGTGTAGTCGGCATGGCCGGGCCGGAAGGTCTCGGTGATGTTGCCGTAGTCCTTGCTGCGCTGGTCTTCGTTCTGGATCAGGAGCGCGATCGGCGTGCCGGTCGTGACGCCCTGGTAGACACCCGACAGGATCTGCACCCGGTCGGCTTCCTGGCGCTGCGTCACGTGGCGCGAGGTGCCGGGCTTGCGGCGGTCCAGCTCGGGCTGGATGTCGGCTTCGCTCAAGGCCATGCCGGGCGGGCACCCGTCGATGACGCAGCCGATGGCCGGGCCGTGCGACTCGCCAAAAGTGGTTACGGAGAACAGCTTGCCGAAGGAGTTACCGGACATGGTGGGTCTGTTTTCAAAATAGTGGGTTTGTCATTCTACCAGCCTGGCGGCAAGGGTGAGGAAGCGGCCCTCTGCGCGTTTGAACCCGAAAACAGTTGCCGCAAGGATACATTTTTTGTTGCATCGGCCATTTGCAGGGCTTCCATATTGGCAATTACATATATACTGGCTGCTCCAAAAGCCCAGCCACACTGGAGATGTAGCGCATGTCTGCCCCGATGCCGCCCTCAGGCACCACGACCGAAGCCGGAGAAAACCGCGGACAGGACCGCGATGAGCTCGTCTTCGTCGACGAGGCCGACGCTCCCGCGTCCACGACATCCGCGCCGGCCTGGCGCGTCCTGGTCGTGGACGACGACGCCGACGTGCATTCGACCACCACCTTCGCCCTGAAGAACGTCGAGATGCAGGGCCGTCCGCTGGAATTCCTGCACGCCTACTCGGCACGCGAAGCGCGCGCCATGCTCGAACGCGAACCCGACATTGCCGTGGTCCTGCTCGACGTGGTGATGGAGCGTCCCGACGCCGGCCTGCAGCTGGTGCGCCAGATCCGCGAAGAGCTGGGCATGATCGAGGTCCGCATCATCCTGCGCACCGGCCAGCCGGGCTACGCGCCCGAGCTCGAGGCCATCCGCGGCTACGACATCAACGATTACCGCACCAAGTCCGAACTCACCCGCACCAAGCTGTATACGGCGGTCGCCGCCGCGGTGCGCTCCTACCAGCAACTGCGCGCCCTCGACGCCAGCCGCGCGGGACTCGAGCAGATCGTCGCGGCCGGCGCCTCCCTGATGTCGCTGCACGGCGTGCGCGACGTGGCCCAGGGCGTGCTGCGCCAGGCCGCCACCCTGCTCGGCCAGGCGCCTGCCGGCGTGCTGTGCGTACGCGAGAGCGGCCACGGCCGCCCCGACACCCTGCACGTGGTCGCCGCCGCCGGCGAGCATGCCCAGCTCGAGGGACGCGAACTGAGCCCGCAGCGCCACCCGGTGCTGGCCGGCGCGGTCGGACGCACCCTGGGCACCCGCGGCGGCGTCCACGCCGAGGGCTGGCTGTCGCTGCATTTCCCCGGCAAGGCCGGCCGCGATTTCGCCGCCTGCATTCCCTTCGGGCGCAAGGTCGGCGACATCGAACGCCGCCTGCTCGACGTGTTCGCCAGCGTGGTGGCCGTCGGCCTCGACAACGTGGAGCTGGTGACCCACCTGAACCTGGCCGCCTTCCGCGACCAGCTCACCGGCCTGCCGAACCGCACCCGCCTGGTCGAGCTGGTCGACGCGCTGCTGGCCAGTCCGCAGCGCGGCAGCGCCACGCTCGCCCTGGTCGACCTCGACCACTTTGCCGAGACCAACGACGCGCTCGGCCACCATTTCGGCGACCTGCTGCTGGTCGCGGTCGGCAAGCGCCTGGAATCGCGGCTCAAGTCGGGAAGCGATGCGCAGCTGGAAGTGGCGCGCATCGGCGGCGACATCTTCTGCGTGCTGGGCGACGCCGGCGCGGTGCAGCCGGCCGCGATCCAGGACCTGTTCCGCGTGCCCTTCCATATCGACGGCCAGGACGTGCAGGTCTCGGCCACGCTCGGCCTGGTGCGCCTGGTCGAACACGACGGCAGTGGCGCCGACGCGCTCAAGGATGCCGACATCGCGCTCAAGCGCGCCAAGTCGCAGCAGCGCGCCGGCCACTTCTATTTCTCGCGCAGCATGGGCGTCGAGATCCGCGAACGGGTGCGCATGATGCACGCCCTGCGCAGCGGCTTCCAGCGCGGCGAGCTGTTCCTGGCATACCAGCCGCAGGTCGATCTCGCCACCAACCGCCCCTTCGGCGCCGAAGCGCTGCTGCGCTGGCGCACCGAGGACGGACGCCTGGTGGGGCCGGACCGCTTCATCCCGATCGCCGAGTATTCCGGCCTGATCGTCGACATCGGCGAATGGGTGCTGCGCCAGGCCCTGGCGGAACTGGTGCGCCTGCGCGCGGCCGGGCACCGCGCGTTCACGATGTCGGTGAACGTCTCGCAAGTGCAGTTCCGCCACCCGCAGTTCCTCGACATGCTGCGCCGCGCACTGGACGATTCCAGGGCGCCGCCCGAGTTCGTGGAACTGGAAATCACCGAATCGATGGCGATGGAAGAGCCGGCGCTGCTGGTCGAAAAGCTGGCCCAGATCAAGCGCACCGGCGTGTCGATCGCGATCGACGACTTCGGCACCGGTTTTTCCTCGCTGTCGCACCTGCAGCGGCTGCAGGTCGACCGGCTCAAGATCGACCGCACCTTCGTTACCGAAATCACCGGCTCGGCGCGCGGCAGCAGCATCGCCGAAATGGTGATCCAGCTGGGCAGCAACCTGGGACTGTCGGTGATCGCGGAAGGGGTCGAGGACGAACGCCAGGCGCACATCCTGCGTTCGCTGGGCTGCCCGCTGGCGCAGGGCTTCCTGTTCGCGCGTCCACTGACGCCGGAGGCACTGCTGGCGTGGCTGGGGGATCAGGCGCTGACGCAGGCGGCCTGATCCCGGCAAATCAGTCTTCGGTCGCCTGTTCGGCCGGCCAGTCGCGGATATACGCTTTGAGCATGCGGTTCTCGAAGCTCTGCGCTTCCAGCACCGCCTTGGCCACGTCATAGAACGAGATCACACCCAGCAGGGTGCGGGCATTCATCACCGGCAGGTAGCGCGCATGCTTTTCCAGCATGATGCGGCGCACTTCGTTGACTTCGGTGTCCGGGGTGACGGTGATGGGGCTGTCGTCCATCACCTTGCGCACGGTGCCCGAACCGAGGGTGCCGCCCTGCGCATGGAGTTCCTTGATCACTTCGCGGAAGGTCAGCATGCCGACCAGGTCGCCGTATTCCATGACGACCAGCGAGCCGATGTCCTTCTCCGCCATCGTCTCGGCCGCTTGCAGCAGCGGCATGTCGGGCGTGACGGTATAGAGGATTTCGCCTTTCACCTGCAGGATCTCGGAGACTTTCATGGTGGCCACCCCGTCCGGTTGGTTTGTAATTGCAGCAATATTTGTATAACTCATAACTCCGACTGTAGCCGATGCCCGTCAAAAAATCCAGCATCGCACTGATTTGGTGAAACGCAATGTTGCGCAAGCATAAATAGATGCTAGGATGCGGCCCATCGCGTTCCATGGATGAGACAACAACGATGAGCGGTCCCCACTATCCCGGCTTCGACACGCTGGCCCTGCACGCCGGCAGCTCGCCCGACCCGAGCACCGGCGCGCGCGCCACGCCGATCCATTTCACGTCTGCCTTCGCCTTCCGCGATTCCGACCACGCAGCCGCCCTGTTCAACATGGAACGCGCCGGCCACGTGTACTCGCGCATCTCGAACCCGACCAATGCGGTGCTGGAAGAGCGCATCGCCGCACTCGAGGGCGGCGTCGCCGGCATCGCCACCGCCAGCGGCCAGGCCGCGATGCACCTGGGCCTGGCCACCATCGCCGGCGCCGGCAGCCACGTCGTCGCCTCGCGCGCGCTGTACGGCGGCGCCCACAACCTGCTGCATTACACGCTGCGCCGTTTCGGCATCGAGACCAGCTTCGTCGATCCGCGCGACCTGGATGCCTGGCGCGCCGCGATCCGGCCGAACACCAAAGTGCTGTTCGGCGAGACCCTCGGCAACCCGGGCCTCGACGTGCTCGACATCCCTGCCATCGCCGCGATCGCCCACGAGCAGCACCTGCCGCTGATGGTGGACGCGACCTTCACCACGCCGTATCTGCAGCGGCCCTTCGAGCTCGGCGCCGACCTGCTGTTCCATTCGGCCACCAAGTTCCTGTGCGGCCACGGCACCGCGATCGGCGGCCTGCTGGTCGACGGCGGGACCTTCGACTGGGACGCCGCCCACGCCGCCAGCGGGCGCTTCCCGGAACTGTGCGAACCTTACGAGGGCTTCCACGGCATGGTGTTCGCCGAAGAATCCACGGTCGGCGCCTTCGCGCTGCGCGCCCGCCGCGAAGGCCTGCGCGACTTCGGTGCGGCGATGAGCCCGCACAACGCCTTCGCCATCCTGCAGGGCATCGAGACCCTCGGCCTGCGCATGGACCGCCACGTCGCCAACACCCGCCGCGTGGTCGAGTTCCTGCTGTCGCACCCGGCCGTCGAATCGGTGTCCTATCCGGAACTCGAGTCGCACCCGGACCACGCGCTTGCACAGCGCCTGCTGCCGAAGGGCTGCGGCGCCGTGTTCACTTTCAACCTGAAAGGCGACCGCGCCGCCGGCCGCCGCTTCGCCGACGGGCTGCAGCTGTTCTCGCACCTTGCCAACGTGGGCGACGCAAAGTCGCTGGTGATCCACCCCGCCTCGACCACGCATTTCCGGGTCCCAAGCGACCAGCTGGCGGCCGCCGGCATCAGCGAGGGCACGATGCGCCTGTCGGTCGGCCTGGAAGATCCGGACGACCTGATCGACGACCTGAAACGCGCGCTGAAACTGGCGCAGAAGGGAGCCTGAGATGCAATTCGATATCGATGGCGCCCTTGCCTACGCCTACACCGGCGGCAAGGCCTTCGACCCGGCCCTGCCGGCGCTCGTGTTCATCCATGGTGCGCAGAACGATCACTCGGTCTGGGCGCTGCAGAGCCGCTACCTGGCCCACCATGGGTATGCGGTGCTGGCCGTGGACCTGCCGGGCCATGGGCGCAGCGCCGGTCCGGCCTTGCAGAGCGTGGAGGCGATGGCGGACTGGGTCATCGCGGTGGCGCGGGCCGCCGGCGTGCGGCGCGCGCTGCTGGCCGGCCACAGCATGGGCTCGCTCATCGCACTGGAGGCGAGCCGCCGCGCACCCGACCTGGTCGCCGGCCTGGCCCTGCTCGGCACGACCTATCCGATGAAGGTCGCCGACGCCCTGCTCGAGACCGCGCGCACGGATGAACAGGCTGCGATCGACATGGTCAACATCTGGTCGCATTCGTCGATCGCGCACAAGCCGTCCTGCCCCGGCCCGGGCTTCTCGGTGATGGGCGGCGCACGCCGCCTGATGCAGCGCATGTCGGCGCGCAATCCGCACCAGCTGTTCTACACGGATTTTGCGGCCTGCAACAGCTACGCGGGCGGCGAAGCGGCGGCCCGCGCGGTGCGCTGCCCTAGCCTGTTCGTCCTCGGCAGCAAGGACGTGATGACGCCGCCGCGCTCGACGAAACTGCTGACTGGCGCGATCGCCCATGGCAAAATCGTCAGCGTGGACGCCGGCCACCAGATGATGGCCGAAGCGCCCGACGCGGTGCTCGACGCCCTGGCGGGTTTCGCCGCGTCGATTCCTTTTGTGGAGACCCAGGAGACGCCATGACGGCCCGTTACGCCAGCTTTGCGGAATTCTATCCCTACTACCTGAGCCAGCACGCCGACCGCCGCTGCCGGCGCGCCCACTTCATCGGCACCTCCTCGGCGATCGCGGCGTTCGCCCAGTACATCGACAGCCTGAACGCCTGGTGGCTGCTGTTCGCGGTCGTCAGCGGCTATGGCGGGGCCTGGATCGGCCACTTCTTCTACGAGAAGAACAAACCGGCCTCGTTTTCCCAGCCCTGGCTCTCGTTCCGCGCCGACTGGGTCATGTATTGGCAGATGCTGACAGGCAAGCTCAGCTGGTAAGCGAGGACGCTCAGATCATCTCGTGCCAGCTCGCCTTCGACGCGTAGGCGCCGGTGTATTCGCACAGCAGGCCGCGGCCTTGTGCACCTGGCCGGCCACGGCCTGGCGGGCGGCATCGGCCGCGACGTTCTTGAGGAAATCGCCGAACCGGGCGTGACTGTCGAGGGAGACGCCGGCGCTCAGCGCCAGCAGCAGGGAAAGATGTTTCATTGCAGGCGCGCATGGAATCGGGATGCCGCGCAGTGTAGTGCGCGGTCCTGCCGCCGTGACCCATCCTCGGTGGGGGACTTCAGGGAGAGCCGGCGAAGTGCTCCGCCAGCGACTGTTCCAGCCCATCCTCGACCGCGGCTTCCACCCGCCGCGCCAGCGCCGCCGTGTCGAGTGCCAGCGGCGTCGCCGGCGCGCTGTCACCGCCGCCGGCTTCGAACACGAACAGGCGATAGACCTCGGCCAGGCGCAGCTTGCCGGGATCGGCCAGCAGGACCCAGTTGTCGACGTTCTCGCGCGCGCCGCGTCCCCAGCGCGCCCGTGCCGGCAGTTCGTCCTGCACCCTGCCGACCCAGCCGGCCGCCACCATCTTCTCGAGCAGCATCGACATCTCGTCGTAGCCGATGCGCGTATGGGCCCGGATCGCCGCGCTCGACACCAGCGCAGTCCCGGTCAGCTGCGAACTGCCGTGCAAGACCTTGAGCACCGCCATCGCGTCCACGAAGGCGCTGCCGGGCGCGGGCTGGTGCTTCCAGCGCTCGTACTTGACCACCGGCAGCGCGGCCGCCAGCACCGCGCCCAGCAGGGTGATCAGCCAGGACAGGTAGATCCAGACCAGGAACAGCGGCAGCGCGGCCAGGGCGCCGTAGATGATCGCGTAGGTCGGGAACTGGCGGATGAACAGCGCGAATCCGCGCTTGGCGATCTCGAAGGCGATCGCCGCCGCCAAGCCGCCCCACAAGGCGTCGCGCCAGACCACGCGCCGGTTCGGCACCGCCATGTAGAGCAGCGTATAGGCGCCCGTGGTCAGGGCGATCGACACCAGGGTATAGAACAGCGCGCCGACGAAAGGCAGGGATTTCACCAAGCCGCCGGTGGCGCTGAACAGCTGGCCGGTGGCGCTGAGCGAGAGGCCGAACAGGATCGGGCCGAGCGTGATCAGGGCCCAGTAGACCAGCACCCGCTGCGACCAGGGACGCGGACGGCGCACGCCCCAGATCTGGTTGAAGGCGCGCTCGATCATGCCCATCATGGCGGTCGTGGTCAGCAGCAGGAGCACGGCGCCGAGCAGGGACAGGCCCTTGGCCTTGCTGGCGAACTGGGTCAGGTTGGAACTGATGGTATTGGCGATCGCCTTCGGCATCAGGGTCTGCACGAACCAGGTGTCGAGGGCCGTGCGCAACTGGCCGAAGACCGGGAAGGTGGTCAGGATCGCCAGCACGATGGTCAGGAGGGGCACCAGGGCCAGCGTGGTGGTGAAGGTCAGGCTGCCCGCAACCTGCGGCAGTTTTTCCTCGCGCAGGCGGCGCCGCGCGAAGCCCAGCAGGTCGCGGGTTTCACCCAGGGTCAGGCCGCGCGCGCGGTCGACGCCGAGGGCCAGCATATCGGTGGTGGAGCGCGACAGGGAGTGGACGGTTTTGGAAAGCATCGGGTGTTCGATTCGCCCTTTCAAAAGGCATGTCTTTTCGGCAAAGCGCCCTATAATACCAACGATGAAGCCGACCCTGACTCTTCTTGTGTTGTACTACTCGCGCCACGGCGCCACCCGCAAACTGGCCGAACTGGTCGCCCAGGGCATCGAGAGCGTGCCCGGGGCCGAAGCGCGCCTGCGCACCGTGCCCGCCGTCTCCACCGTGGCCGAGGCCACCGCGCCCGACATCCCCCTCGAGGGCGCACCCTACGTCGAACTGGACGACCTGCGCGACTGCGCCGGCCTGGCGCTCGGCTCGCCGACCCGCTTCGGCAACATGGCCTCGAGCGTGAAGTACTTCCTCGACGGTACCGCCGCCGACTGGGTCAACGGCACCCTGACCGGCAAGCCGGCGGTCGTGTTCACCTCCACCGGCAGCCTGCACGGCGGACAGGAATCGACCTTGTTGTCGATGATGATCCCCTTATTACACCACGGCATGCTGGTAATGGGCCTGCCCTACGCACATCCTGAACTCATGAATACCGCCAGCGGCGGCAGCCCCTACGGCGCCTCGCACTGGGCCGGCGCCGACGGCAAGCGCGTCCTGACCGAGGACGAGCGCGTGCTCGCCATCGCCTTGGGCAAACGTCTGGCCCTTGCTGCGGTCAAACTGCAAGGAATGGAATGATGGATACCGCAAAAGTCTTTCATGCCGGCGCGATCGCGAGCCTGATCTGGCTGATCGGCTGGCTCGTGGCCTGGGAAGTGTTCGTCGCGCCCCTGCACCCGGGCGGCTCGCTGCTCGCGCTCAAGGCCCTGCCCCTGCTGCTGCCGCTGCGCGGCGTGATCAAGCGCGACCTGTATACGCTGCAGTGGTCGTCGATGGTCATCCTCGTGTATTTCGCCGAAGGCGTGGTGCGCGCCTGGGCCGACACCACGCAAGCCTCGCGCGGCATGGCGATCGGCGAGATCGTGCTGGTGCTGGTGTACTACGCCTGCGCGCTGCTGTTCCTGCATCCGTACAAGAAGGAAGCCAAGCGCCTGGCCAAGGAACTGCTCGACAAGGTCAAAGTGCCGCATGACTGAGCCGCTGCCGGCCGGCGATTTCCTGTCCGGCCTCGAGGCCATCGTCGGGGCGCAGCACCTGCTCACCGACAGCGCGGAGATGGCGCCCTTTCTCGCCGACTGGCGTGGCCGCTTCAGCGGCCGCGCGCGTGCCGTCGTGCTGCCTGCCGACACCGGCGAAGTGGCGCGGGTGGTGGCCGCCTGCGCGGCGGCGCGCGTGCCCATCGTGCCCCAGGGCGGCCGTACCGGCCTGGTGCTCGGCAGCGTGCCGGACGCCAGCGGCGCCGCCATCGTCCTGTCGCTGCGGCGCCTGAACCGCATCCGCGAGGTCGACGCCGCCAACCGCGCCATGACGGTCGAGGCCGGCTGCATCCTGCACGACATCCAGCAGGCCGCGCTCGAGGCCGGCATGCTGTTTCCGCTCTCCCTGGCGGCCGAGGGCAGCTGCACCATCGGCGGCAACCTGTCGACCAATGCCGGCGGCACGGCGGTGCTACGTTACGGGAATACGCGCGAGCTCTGCCTCGGCCTGGAAGTCGTCACCGCCGCGGGCCAGGTGTGGGATGGCTTGCGCGGTCTGCGCAAGGACAACACCGGCTATGCGCTGCGCGAGCTCTTCATCGGCGCCGAAGGCACGCTCGGGGTGATCACCGCCGCCGTGCTGAAACTCTATCCGCAGCCGAAAGCCGCCTTGACGGCGCTGGTCGCGCTGGAATCGCCGCGCAGCGCCCTCGCGCTGCTGGGGCTGATGCAGGAGCGCTGCGGCGCCGCGCTGACCGGCTACGAGCTGATGTCCGATTTCTGCCTGCGCCTGGTGGCCACCCAGTTTCCGGCGCTGCCCAGGCCCTTTGCCGCGCATTACCCGCAGTACGCCCTGGTCGAACTGTCGAGCAACGAATCCGAAGACCATGCGGCCGACCTGGTCGAATCGGCCGTCGGTGCGGCGCTCGACAGCGGCATCGCGCTCGACGCCGTGCTGGCGACTTCCGGCAGCCAGGCGCTCGGCCTGTGGCAGCTGCGCGAGCACATCCCGCTGGCGCAGGCGGCGGCCGGCAAGAACATCAAGCACGACATCTCGCTGCCCGTCTCCAGCATTCCGGAATTCATCGAGTCCACCGACGCGCTGCTGCAAGCCGCCTACCCGGGCTGCCAGGTCGTATGTTTTGGGCACTTGGGCGACGGCAACCTGCACTACAACGTTGCGCCACCGCCAGGCATCAGGCACGAGGATTTCCTGGCCCACCAGGATGCCGTCAACCGCATCGTCCACGACAGCGTCGCCGCCTTCCGGGGCTCGATCTCGGCCGAACACGGCGTGGGCGCCCTCAAGCGCGACGAGTTGACCCGCTACAAGGCGCAGGTCGAGCTGGACATGATGCGTGCCGTCAAAGCCGCACTGGACCCGCTCGGCATTATGAATCCTGGCAAAATTCTATGACCGGGGACCTGAGCATGCACAAGCAAGTATCGATGGCGATCATCTGCCTGGCCTCAAGCGCTGCGGCTGCGGATACGATCTATAAATGCAAGGAAGGCGGCAGGATCAGCTACAACGACCGGCCCTGCGGCCATGCCGCGGTCGCTTTGCACGTGCAGGCCGCAGCGGCGCCTGCTCCCGAATCCCTGCAGCGGATCGCCCGCGAGCGCGCCATGCTGCAGCAAATCGAGGACGCACGCGCCGCGCGCGAGGAAAGGGCTGCCCGTGACAGCGCAAGGGCGCAGCGAGAGGCTGCCGCCCTCAAGCGTCGCTGCGACAAACTGCGCCTGCAGCGCAAGTGGGCGGAAGAAGACGTGACGCGCGCCGGGCGTGAACAGGCCGAGAGCGCGCGCCTCAAGGCACGGCGCCAGGCCGAGGCAATGGCGGTGGAATGCCCGGCCTGAGCACCCCTTCCGGCACACTCACGCGCTGGCTGCTGTTCGGCGAATGGCGCGCCCATCCCGTGCGGGCGCTGCTGGCCATCGCCGCCATCGCGGTCGGCGTCGCGATGGGCTTCGCCATCCACCTGATCAACGCCGCCGCCTTCAACGAATTCTCCGCCGCCGTCAAGAGCCTGTCCGGCCAGGCCGACATCCAGGTCGCCGGGCGCGAACCCCTGTTCGACGAAGCCGCGTACGCGCGCCTGGCCGCGCACCCGCAGGTTGCCATGGCGGCACCGGTGCTCGAACTCTCGGCCGGCCTCGCCGGCCAACAGGGAGCGCTGCGCATCGTCGGCATCGACGCCTTCCGTGCCGGCTATATTTCCCCCGATCTCACCGGCGCGCCGCAGGACGGCCGCATGCTGGATGTGCTGGCCGACGACGCGATCTTCCTGTCGCCCGCGGCCCAGAGCTGGCTCGGCAAGCGCACCGGCGAGCGCATCGCGCTGCGCGCGGGCACGGGCGAGGTCAGCCTGCGCGTGGCCGGCCCGGTCCAGCGTGCCCGCGCCGGCCAGCGCATCGCCGTCATGGACATCGGCGCCATGCAATGGCGCTTCGAGAAACTCGGCCGGCTCTCGCGGGTCGACCTCAAGCTGCGCGACGGGGTCGACCGCGCCGCCTTCGAACGCAGCCTGAGGGCCGAACTGGACGGCGCCTACCCGGGCCGCTTCGCGGTGCGCCAGCCGAACGACGGCGATCAGGAAGAACGCAACGCCAACCTGAGCCGCGCCTACCGCGTCAACCTGACCGTGCTGGCGCTGGTGGCCCTGTTCACGGGCGCCTTCCTGGTGTTCTCGACCCAGGCGCTGTCGGTGATGCGCCGGCGCAGCCAGTTCGCACTGCTGCGCGTGCTGGGGCTGGAGCGCGGCCAGCTGCTGCGCCAGGTGCTGCTGGAAGGCGCCAGCCTCGGCATCGCCGGCGCCCTGCTCGGCATCCTGGGCGGCTACGCACTGGCGGCGCTGGCCCTGCATTTCTTCGGCGGCGACCTGGGCGCGGGCTACTTCCCCGGCATCCGGCCGCAGGTCCAGTTCACGCCGGTCGCGGCGGGCGTGTTCTTCCTGCTCGGCCTGGGCGTGGCCCTGCTCGGCTGCCTGGCACCGGCCCTGGAGGCGGCGCGGGCGCGCCCGGCGGTGGCGATCAAGTCCGGCGCCGACGAGGCGGCCCTGTCGGGCCTGGCGCGGGTATGGCCGTCCCTGCTGTGCCTGGGGCTCGCGGCGCTGCTGGCCTTTGCGCCGCCGCTGTTCGAGCTGCCCCTGTTCGGCTACGTGTCGATCGCGCTGCTGTTGATCGGCGGCATCGGCCTGATGCCGCGCCTGGCGGCGCAAGCCTTCCGGCACATGGAAGCCCTGCTGCTGCGCAGCCGCCGCGCGCCGCCGGTCCTCACGCTGGCCCTGGCGCGCCTGGCGAATGCGCCCGGCCAGGCCTCGATCGCGCTCGGCGGCGTGCTCGCCAGCTTCAGCCTGATGGTCGCGATGGGCATCATGGTGGCCAGCTTCCGGGTCTCGGTGGACGACTGGATGGGCCACATCCTGCCGGCCGACCTGTACGTGCGCGCCGCCAGCGGCGGCAATACCGGTTTCCTCAGTCCGCAGCAGCAGGCCGCCCTGGCCGCCATGCCGGGCGTGGCCCAGGCCCACTTCCTGCGCACCCGGCCGGTGTCGCTGGCGCCGGAACGGCCCAACGTGGTGGTCATCGCGCGCGACATCGATGCGCGCGATCCCGGCCGCCTGCTGTTCCTGGTCGGCGACACTGCGCCGCTGCCGCCGGGCGCGCGTCCGGCCTGGGTGTCGGAAGCCCTGCTCGACCTGTACGGGGCGCGCGTCGGCCAGACATTGAACCTGCCGCTGGGCGGCGGCCAGGCCGCCTTCTTCGTTGCCGGCGTCTGGCGCGACTATGCCAACCAGGCCGGCTCGGTCGTGATCCGCCTGGCGGACTACCGCGCCCTGACCGGCGAGGCCGAGGTCAGCGACGCCGCCCTGTTCGCGGCGCGCGGCGGCAGCGTCGAAGGACTGGAAGCGGCGGTGCGCGCCCTGCCCTTCGGCAAAGCCCTGCAGACCATGTCGGCCGGCGAGATCCGCAGCATGAGCCTGAAAATCTTCGACCGCAGCTTCGCCGTCACCTACCTGCTGGAAGCGATCGCCATCGCGATCGGCCTGTCCGGCGTGGCTGCCAGCTTCTCGGCCCAGACCCTGGCGCGCTCCAAGGAGTTCGGCATGCTGCGCCACGTCGGCGTCACGCGCGGCCAGGTGCTGGGCATCCTCGCCTTCGAAGGCGGCTTCCTCACGCTGCTGGGCGTGGCCTGCGGATTCGCGCTGGGGCTGGTCATCAGCCTGATCCTGGTTTATGTTGTGAATCCCCAGTCCTTCCACTGGACGATGCAGCTGCACCTGCCGTGGACCTTGCTGGGAAGCGTTGCCGCCGTGCTGGTGGGAGCGTCCGTCGCGACCGCACTGGTGTCGGGACGCTATGCGCTGTCGGGCGGTCCGGTACGCGCGGTCAGGGAGGATTGGTAGATGCGCGCTGCGCTGTTCGGTTTTCTGATGGTGATCTGCCTGTGCTGCCAGTCGGCCTGGGCCGGGCCGCCGCAGTTCGCCCCGGTCACGCCCGGCACCGCGCTGTCCTTCCCGCGCGATTACGGCGCCCATCCCGAGTTCCGCACCGAGTGGTGGTACGTCACCGGCTGGGTCGAGACGCCCGACCGCAAGCCGCTCGGCTTCCAGGTCACCTTCTTCCGCAGCCGCACCGAGCACGATCCGAAGAACCCGAGCGCCTTCGCGCCGCGCCAGCTGGTGATCGGCCACGCCGCCCTGTCCGACCCGGCCCTGGGCCGCTTGGTGCACGACCAGCGCAGCGCGCGCGAAGGCTTCGGCCTGGCCTGGGCGCGCACCGGCAATACCGACCTGAAGCTCGACGACTGGCGCATGGTGCGGGAAAGCTCCGGCAGCTACCGCGTGAGCATCCGCGCCAGCGAACTGACGCTGGAGCTGCGCCTGCAGCCGACCCAGCCAGTGCTGGTGCAGGGCGAAGGCGGC
The DNA here is from genome assembly GCF_059685865.1 of Telluria sp. ZB4P36. Classification (NCBI taxonomy): domain Bacteria; kingdom Pseudomonadati; phylum Pseudomonadota; class Betaproteobacteria; order Burkholderiales; family Oxalobacteraceae; genus Telluria; species Telluria sp. ZB4P36. Next base: position 20,111 of record NZ_JCASIE010000025.1, on the reverse strand, counting down.
TATTCGCGCAAGGGCGCCAGCCCCCAGCATGCCAGCCATTACTACAGCGAGCCGCAATTGAAGGTGAGCGGCAAGGTGGGCCGCGCCGGCAGCCTGCCGATCGAGATCACGGGCAGCGCCTGGCTCGACCACGAATGGTCGAGCGAAGCCCTGCAGCCCGAGGCCACCGGCTGGGACTGGATCGGCGTGAACCTCGACGACGGCGGCGCCCTGATGGCTTTCCAGATCCGCAGCAGGCAAGGTGGTAAACTATGGGCGCACGCCACCGTGCGCGATCGCGCGGGCCGAGTCACCCGCTATGCGCCGGACCAGGTCAGTTTCACGCCCAGCGCGCGCTGGAAGTCGCCGCGCACCGGCGCCGAGTACCCGGTGGCCGCGCTGGTCACGACGGGTCCGCTGCGCTGGCAGCTCGATCCCCTGCAGCCCGACCAGGAACTCGACTCGCGCCGCTCGACCGGCGCGGTCTACTGGGAAGGCGCGGTGACGGCCAGCCGCGACGGCAAGCGCCTGGGCCGCGGCTACCTGGAAATGACGGGCTACGTGCGCCCGATGAAGCTTTGAACGAACAAGAAACAAGAACCCGCACCGAGACGATGACCTCCCGCTCCACCGGCACCACCGATTCCGCAGAATCCACTCCTTCCCGCAAAAGCAGCCTGGCCGCTTTCAAAGGGCTCCTGCCCTTCCTGCGCCCCTACCGCCGCCAGTTCGTGTTGGCCGGCATCGCGCTGCTGTTCGCGGCCGGCGCCACGCTGGCGATTCCGGCCGCGTTCAAGCAGATGATCGACCACGGCTTCGGAGCCAGCGCAGGGGGCCGGAGCATCGCGCACGTAGATGCCACCTTCCTGGCCCTGTTCGGCGTGGCCGCGGTGCTGGCTGTCGCCACCGCCGCGCGCTTCTTCACCGTGTCCTGGCTGGGCGAGCGCGTGGTCGCCGACATCCGCGCCGCCGTCTACCGCCACGTGGTGCACCAGAGTCCCGAGTTCTTCGAGACCAGCCGCACCGGCGAGGTGCTGTCGCGCCTGACTACCGACACCACCCTGATCCAGACCGTGGTCGGCACCAGCATCTCGCTGGCACTGCGCAATACCCTGCTGTTCGCGGGCGGCCTGGTGATGCTGTTCGTGACCAGCCCGAAGCTCACTGCCATCATCCTTGGCCTGCTGGTGCTGGTGGTGCTGCCGATCGTGCTGTTCGGCCGCCGCGTGCGCCAGCTCTCGCGCGATTCGCAGGACCGCATCGCCGACGCGTCGGCGCTGGCCGGCGAGATCCTGAATGCCATGCCCACGGTGCAGTCCTTCACCCACGAAGAGCTCGAAGCCTTGCGCTTCCAGAAGTCGGTCGACGGCGCTTTCCAGACCGCGATCCGCCGCATCCGCGCGCGCGCGACGCTCACCATGCTGGCCATCGTGCTGGTATTCGGCGCCATCGTGTTCGTGCTCTGGCTCGGCGCCCACGCCGTCCTGGCCGGCAGCATGACCGGCGGCGACCTCGGCCAGTTCATCCTGTACGCCGCGATCGTGGCCGGCTCGGTCGGCGCCTTGTCGGAGGTGATGGGCGAAGCCCAGCGCGCCGCCGGCGCCACCGAGCGCCTGCTGGAACTGCTGGCCGCGCGCTCCGACATCCAGGACCCGGCGCACCCACGGGCCTTGCCCCCGCGCCTTGCCAACGGCGCCCGCGTCAGCCTCGACGACGTCAGCTTCAGCTACCCGTCGCGCCTCGACGCCGCGGCGCTGTCGCACCTGAAGCTCGACATCGCGGCCGGCGAAACGGTCGCCCTGGTCGGCCCTTCGGGCGCCGGCAAGACCACCTTGTTCCAGCTGCTGCTGCGCTTCTACGATCCGCAGGCGGGCGCCATCCGCCTGGACGGCATCGACATCCGCGACCTGTCCCTGCACACGCTGCGCGGGGCGATCGGCATCGTCCCGCAGGACACCGTCATCTTCTCGGGCAGCGCGATGGAGAACATCCGCTACGGCCGTCCCGAGGCCAGCGACGAGGAAGTGATCGCGGCCGCCAGGATGGCCGCCGCCCATGAATTCATCGAGCGCCTGCCGCAGGGCTACGGCTCTTTCCTGGGCGAGCGCGGCGTGCGCCTGTCCGGTGGCCAGCGCCAGCGCATCGCGATCGCGCGCGCCCTGCTCAAGAACCCGCCGCTGCTGCTGCTCGACGAAGCCACCAGCGCGCTCGACGCCGAGTCGGAACGCCTGGTGCAGCGCGCCCTCGAAGCGGCGATGGTCGGGCGCACCACCATCATCATCGCGCACCGCCTGGCGACGGTGCAGCGCGCCGACCGCATCATCGTGCTGGACGAAGGCCGGGTGGTGGAATCGGGTACCCATGCGGCGCTGGTCGCCCATGGCGGCGTGTATGCGAACCTGGCGGCGCTGCAGTTCCAGGCGCACGCGCCCATGCACCAGCCGGCGTGAGTGCAGAACTTGTTCGACTGACATAAAAATCGTTGAAATTCAAGCACTTGTGTTGTTCCCATACGCCGTTTTCTTGTCATTTTGAGAAAGCTTCGTTGCGATAGAGAAATGTCCAACTGTATGATGGCCATGTCTACCTTGCGGCCATCCTCCATGAACACCTCTAGCTACCACCCCGCCAACTGGAACGTCGGCACCCGCATCAGCGCGATCACCTTCGTACTGATGGGCAGCGTCATCGCCGCCCTGCTCGCGGCCATTACCTTCAGCACCTCGGCGATGCTGGAAGCGCGCGCCCGCCAGAGCGTCTCCAGCGAACTGCGCAGCGTCGCCAACACGGTGGAGCTGTTCAACAAGAGCGTCAGCAGCTCGGCGAAAAGCTTCGGCCACATCTTCAGGAACTCGGTCCCCGGGACCCTCGAGCTGGACCCTGCGACCACGGTGGACATCAACGGCACCGCCACGCCCACGCTCAAGCTCGACGGCAAGCCGCTGAACCTCGATTTCAGCGCCCCCGACGCCTTCACCGCGCACACCGCCGGCAATGCGACCATCTTCGCGGTCGACGGCGAGGACTTCGTGCGCGTGACCACCTCGGTCAAGAAGGAAAACGGCGAGCGCGCCATCGGCACCAAACTCGACCGCAACAGCCCGGCCTACGCCGTGCTGCGCGACGGCCGCACCTACATCGGCCTGGTGACCCTGTTCGGCAAGCAGTACATCACCCAGTACGAACCCGCGCGCGACGCCGCCGGCAAGGTGGTGGCGGTACTCTACGTGGGCGTCGACATCGCCGACGACATGAAGCTGCTGAAGGACCGCATCCGTGCCATCAAGGTCGGCGAGACCGGCTACTTCTATGTGCTGAGCGCCGCGCCCGGCAAGACCTACGGCGACCTGATCGTCCACCCGGCCAAGGAAGGCAGCAACCTGCTCGCCAGCCGCGCCGCCGACGGCCGCCTCTTCATCAAGGAAATGCTCGAGAAGAAGACCGGCGAGATTGTCTACGACTGGCAGAATCCGGGCGAAGCACAGGCGCGCGAGAAATTCGTGGCCTACACCCACATCAAGGACTGGAACTGGATCATCGCCGGCGGCACCTACCGCGACGAGATCACCGCGGCCGCCAGCCAGCTGCGCAACCGCTTCATCGGCTTCGCCCTGGCCGCCCTGGCGCTGCTGGCGGGGATCCTGTACCTGCTGGTGCGCAGCAGCGTGTCGCGCCCGCTCGCCGACGTCCGCGAGGTCGCCGCGCGCATCGCCGACGGCGACCTGTCGGCCCGCATCGCCAGCACCCGCCGCGACGAGATCGGCCTGCTCACCGGCGCCATCAATACCATCGGCGCCAAGCTGTCGGACGTGGTCGGGAAGGTGCGCGAAGGCGCCGAGCAGATCGCCCACGCGTCGCAGGAAATCTCGGCCGGCAACCTCGACCTGTGCCAGCGCACCGAAGAGCAGGCCACCAGCCTGGCCGGCACCGCGTCCTCGATGGACCAGCTGACCGCCACCGTGCGCCAGAACGCCGACAATGCGCGCCAGGCCAACCAGCTGGCGGAAAGCGCATCCAGCGTCGCCCAGAAGGGCGGCAACACGGTGGCCCAGGTGATCGAGCGCATGGATGCGATCAGCCAGTCCTCGCGCAAGATCTCGGACATCACCAGCGTCATCGACGGCATCGCGTTCCAGACCAACATCCTGGCGCTGAATGCCGCCGTCGAAGCGGCGCGTGCCGGCGAACAGGGCCGCGGCTTCGCCGTGGTCGCGAGCGAGGTGCGCAACCTGGCGCAGCGCTCGGCCGCCGCGGCCAAGGAAATCAAGACCCTGATCGACGCCTCCAACGGTGAAGTCGTGGCCGGCAGCAGGCTGGTGGCCGAAGCCGGCGTGACCATGGACGAGGTGCTGGCGAGCGTGGCGCGGGTCACCGACATCATGTCCGAGATCAGCGCCGCCAGCGTCGAGCAGACCGGCGGCATCGAGCACGTCAACCGTGCGGTCGGCGCGATGGACGAGGCGACCCAGCAGAACGCTGCCCTGGTCGAAGAGGCCAGCGCCGCCGCCCAGGCGATGCAGGACCAGGCCGCCGAGCTGGCCCGCGCGGTGCGCCTGTTCCGCCTCGCCGACGACGGTGCTGCCGGCGTCGCCGCCGAACCGCGCCGCCTGGCGCTCGGCACCCGCTGATCTTTTCCACGGCGCCCAGTTCGGTGTAGAGTGGCAGGCTTCTTCCGGAGCCCGCCTAGAACGACACCGAACTGCAGCGCCGCTGCGACACCATCTTCCCGGGCCACCGCGCCCGTCCGCCCACCGTCGCTGTACAAGGGCATCGGCGGCCTGGGAGGCGCGATGCTGGCCGGCAGCCGCGAATTCATCGAGCGCGCCGCGGAATGGTTCCCGCGCCAGGGCGGCAACCTGATCCATCGCTCGCCCTACGTGGTCGCCGCGGCGATGCAGTTCGAGGAACGCGTGGCCGCGATGCCGGCGTACCTGGAGCGCTCCCGTTTCCTGTACCGGGTGCTGGCGGCCCATCCGCTGATCCGCGTGAACCCCGCGGCACCGCAGGTGAACATGCTGCACCTGCATCTCCCGGTGACGCCGGATCGCGCGCTGGCGATCCGGCGCGAACTGGCCGAGCAGCACGGCATCTGGATGTTCAACCGCATCGCCAGCGCCGCCCTGCCCGGCACCAGTTCCTTCGAGCTTTACGTGGGGGACAATCTCCTGAATACGCCGGACGACAAGGTCCATGCGGCGCTGGCCCTGTTCGCGCGGGCCCTCGCTTAGCCGCCGTCAACCGGCGGCAAGGCCGCATACCAGTCGGCGTACGGCGTGTCCTTCACCATGCGGCGGTTGAAATCCGGCGCGGCGTTCGGCGTCAAGATCGCCTGCCCGTTTCGCCTGGCCCACCTGCCTGCGCGCGTCCATCAGCCGGTCGACGTAGCGGTCGATGAATGCCTTTACGCCGCCCGGATTGGCCGCCATCCAGGCCTCCAAGGCCGGCCGGTGGGACTGGCGGAACAGCAGGATCAGGATCGCCGGCTCCAGCTCGCCATCCTGGGCCAGGGCCTGCATGCGCAGCAGCGCCGGGCCGCCCTGCGACAGGTGCAGGATGAGGGCCGCGGCCGCCGACAGCGGGACCGATGCCTGCGGTTCGGCTTGCTCCGCTTCCTTGAACTTCTGCAGCGCTTCCTGGTACTTGCCCTGGCCCGCCAGCGCGCCCGCTTCGCCCACCAGGCGCCTGCAGGCTTCGGCGCAGGGGTTGGCGGCGCTTGCGGCCGGGATGGTCGACGCCAGCAGGAGGGACAGCGACAGGGTGCGGAGAAGCTTCATGGCGTGGCGAGGAGAAGACCGAAAAGGATAATGGCCCATCTTAGCGCGTGGCGCGCCCTCCCTTATTCACCGATTCCCACGCCCATCCGGCGTCCGAACTCTGCTGGAGTCATGCGCATCGGCCCTGATCGCGCTGTACCAGAACGCGACCGCCTTCGACTTCCGCTCGCTCGATCCGGGGACGCCCCGGCACGCGCCGGAGTGGCTGCGGCGCCGGCCGCTGCGCAGGTTCCCGCTGCTGGTCGCGGCTTCCGTTCCACCGCCGAGCGCGTGTTCGGCGCCTTCACCACCCCGGCCGCCTACGCCAAATGGCTGCCGCCGCACGGCTTCACCGGCACCGTCCGCGAGATGGACAGCCGGGTCGTCCACATCGTCCGGGAAGGCATCCCCGAGGTGATCCCGGCGGAGGCCTGCTACCTCGGCCGGCAGGAGTCGCTCGAACTGCTCGCGGAGCTGGTCGAGGCCGAAGTGACGGAGCAAGCGTATTGACGTACTGGCACGCGGTCTCGGGTACAATGACGGGCTGTCTCCCATAGGCATTCCGAATGCGCCAATACCTAGAATTCATGCGCCATGTGAAAGAGCATGGCGCCGTCAAGACCGACCGCACCGGCACCGGCACGCTGTCGGTGTTCGGCTACCAGATGCGTTTCGACCTGGCCGCCGGCTTTCCGCTGCTGACCACTAAGAAAGTCCACCTCAAGTCGATCATCCATGAGCTGATCTGGTTCCTGCAGGGCTCGACCAATATCGCCTACCTGAAGGAAAACGGCGTCAGCATCTGGGACGAGTGGGCCGACGAGAACGGCAACCTGGGCCCGATCTACGGCTACCAGTGGCGCAGCTGGCCGACCCCGGACGGCGGCCACATCGACCAGGTCGCCCAGGTGCTCGACCAGATCCGCAACACGCCGGATTCGCGCCGCATGATCGTCTCGGCCTGGAACGTGGCCGACGTGCCGAACATGAAGCTGCCGCCCTGCCACGCCTTCTTCCAGTTCTACGTGGCCGACGGCAAGCTGTCCTGCCAGCTCTACCAGCGCAGTGCCGACATCTTCCTGGGCGTGCCCTTCAATATCGCCTCGTATGCCATCCTGACCCACATGATGGCGCAGCAGGCCGGCCTGGAAGTGGGCGACTTCATCTGGACCGGCGGCGACTGCCACCTGTACAGCAACCACATGGAGCAGGTCGACCTGCAGCTGTCGCGCACGCCGAAGGAGCTGCCGCGCCTGGTCATCAAGCGCAAGCCGGATTCGCTGTTCGACTACCGCTTCGAGGATTTCGAGATCACGGGCTATGACCCGGACCCGGCCATCAAGGCCCCCGTCGCCGTCTGAGCCCGGGCGTACATATTCCTTGACTTTCTGCTTTCAAAGCGACAACATTTTGTACTTGCAATTACATCGGGACGGTAACAACATGGGCAGCCTCACCAATGCCGAGCCACGCCTCACCCTGGTCGTGGCGATCGACGCCCAGCGCGGCATCGGCATCGACAACCAGCTGCCCTGGCACCTGCCGGAAGACCTCGCCCACTTCAAGCGCGTCACCCTGGGCAAGCCCATCCTCATGGGACGCAAGACCTTCGACTCGATCGGCCGCCCGCTGCCCAAGCGCCGCAACATCGTCATCACCCGCAACCCGGACTGGTCGCACGAAGGCGTGGACACCGCCGCCTCCCTGCAGGCCGCCATCGACCTGCTGCACGGCGAGCCGGCCAGCATCATCGGCGGCGCCCAGATCTTCCAGGAAGCGATCGCGCTGGCCGATTGCATGATCGTCACCGAGATCGATCACGTGTTCCGCTGCGATACCTTCTTCCCGCCGATCGACCCTGCCCGGTGGCAGGAAACGGCGCGCGAAACCCATCATTCCCAGGCGAACGGCGTCGACTTCGCCTACGTTACCTATACCCGCAAGGAGCGCTGACATGACGGACCAGGCAATTCGCACCCCCGGCACCCGGGGCGGGGACGGCTTTGCCGGCAAGGTGGCGGTGCTGATCGCCATCCTGGCCACCCTCAGCACCATGTTCGGCTTCATCGGCAGCGCCTCGCACAATAACGCCGCCCTGTTCAAGAGCAATGCGGCGATCGACAAGACCAGCGCGGCCAATGCCTGGAGCCACTACCAGGCCAAGACCAACCGCCAGAACCTGGCCGAGGTCGCCGCGGCGCTGCCGGGCGTCGACCAGGCCCACTATCGCGAAGAGATGCGCCGCTACGGCGCCGAGAAGGAAGCGATCCGCAAGGAAGCCGAGCGTTTCGAGACCGCCTCGAACGAATGGAACATCCTGTCCGAGAAAGAGCTGCACCGCCACCGCCAGTGGGCCGCCGCCGCGGTCGCGCAGCAGATCGCGATCTCGCTGGCCGCCATCACCCTGCTGGCGCGCCGCACCTGGCTGCTCACCCTCACCAGCGCCGTCGCCGCCTTCGGCATCACGCTCGCCTTCTTCGCCGCCATCCAGGCCGATCCGATGCCCTTCTCGGCCGGTCCGCTGGCGGCCGCGGTCGGTGCCGCCGCCCTCACGGAAGCCTTCCGGCGCCTCGGGCGCAGGCTCGCCAGCTAGAGTGCGACAAACATCACGCGCACTGGTTACCCTTGCAATCAGGTTTCGTCGATAAAGTTGTAAAAAAAATGCACCGGCGCGCGTAATTTCTGCGAAAATCCGTTTCCTCTTTTTCCCCGGTGCCGTGGCCGGCGCACCAGCCGATCCGGGCTGAGCGCTTCCGCGGCGCTTCGCTTTGGAGCTGTCCATGAAATTTCGTTTCCCCATCGTCATCATTGACGAGGACTTCCGTTCCGAGAACACCTCCGGTCTCGGCATTCGCGCCCTCGCGGCCGCGATGGAGCAGGAAGGCATGGAGGTGCTTGGCCTGACCAGCTACGGCGACCTGTCCCAGTTCGCCCAGCAGCAGTCGCGCGCATCCGCCTTCGTTCTCTCCATCGACGACGAGGAATTCGGCGGCGGTTCGGCCGAGGAAACCGATTTCGCCCTGACCCGCCTGCGCGCCTTCGTGCAGGAGATCCGCCACAAGAACGCGAACATCCCGATCTACATCTATGGCGAGACCCGCACCAGCCGCCACATCCCGAACGACATCCTGAAGGAGCTGCACGGCTTCATCCACATGTTCGAGGACACCCCGGAATTCGTGGCGCGCCACATCATCCGCGAAGCCAAAGCCTACCTGGACAGCCTGGCGCCGCCCTTCTTCCGCGCGCTGGTCAACTACGCCTACGACGGCTCCTACTCGTGGCACTGCCCGGGCCACTCGGGCGGCGTGGCCTTCCTGAAGTCGCCGGTCGGCCAGATGTTCCACCAGTTCTTCGGCGAGAACATGCTGCGCGCCGACGTCTGCAACGCGGTCGAGGAACTCGGCCAGCTGCTCGACCACACCGGTCCGGTCGCCAAGTCCGAACGCAATGCCGCGCGCATCTACAATGCCGACCACTGCTACTTCGTCACCAACGGCACCTCGACCTCGAACAAGATGGTCTGGCACAGCACCGTGGCGCCGGGCGACATCGTGGTCGTCGACCGCAACTGCCACAAGTCGGTCCTGCACTCGATCATCATGTGCGGTGCGATCCCCGTGTTCCTGATGCCGACCCGGAACAACCTCGGCATCATCGGCCCGATCCCGCTGGAAGAATTCACCCCCGAGTCGATCGCCCGCAAGATCGAGGCCAACCCGTTCGCGCGCGATGCCGTGAACAAGAAGCCGCGCATCCTGACCATCACCCAGTCGACCTACGACGGCGTGGTGTACAACGTCGAGACCCTGCGCGAGATGCTGGACGGGAAGATCGACACCCTGCACTTCGATGAAGCCTGGCTGCCGCACGCCGCCTTCCACAGCTTCTACCGGAACATGCACGCGATCGGCGAGAACCGCCCGCGCGCCAAGCAGTCCATGATTTTCTCGACCCAGTCGACGCATAAATTGCTGGCCGGCCTGTCGCAGGCCTCGCAGGTGCTGGTGCGCGAATCCGAGACCGTCAAGCTGGACCAGGACGCCTTCAACGAGGCCTACCTGATGCACACCTCGACCTCGCCGCAGTACTCGATCATCGCTTCCTGCGACGTCGCCGCCGCGATGATGGAAGCGCCGGGCGGCACCGCCCTGGTGGAAGAATCGATCCTCGAAGCGCTCGACTTCCGCCGCGCGATGAAGAAGGTCGACGCCGAATTCGGCGACGACTGGTGGTTCAAGGTCTGGGGCCCGGACGTGCCCTCGGAAGAAGGCATCGGCGAGCAGAAGGACTGGATGATCCATGCTGAGGACGACTGGCACGGCTTCGGCAAGCTGGCGCCGGGCTTCAACATGCTCGACCCGATCAAGTCGACCATCGTGACCCCGGGCCTGTCGCTGGACGGCCAGTTCGGCGAGACCGGCATCCCGGCCTCGATCGTGACCAAGTACCTGGCCGAGCACGGCGTGATCATCGAGAAGTGCGGCCTGTACTCCTTCTTCATCATGTTCACGATCGGCATCACCAAGGGCCGCTGGAACACCCTGGTGACGGCGCTGCAGCAGTTCAAGGACGACTACGACCGCAACAAGCCGATGTGGCAGGTGATGCCGCAGTTCGCCTCGGCCAACCCGCGCTACGAGACCCGCGGCCTGCGCGACCTGTGCACCGAGATCCACCTGTTCTACAAGCAGTACGACGTGGCGCGCCTGACCACCGAGATGTATTTGTCGGACATGGTCCCGGCAATGAAGCCGTCGGACGCCTTCGCCAAGATGGCGCACCGCCAGATCGAGCGCGTCGCGATCGACGAACTCGAAGGCCGCATCACCGCGATCCTGCTGACGCCTTACCCGCCGGGCATCCCGCTGCTGATCCCGGGCGAGCGCTTCAACAAGACCATCGTCGACTACCTGCGCTTCGCGCGCGACTTCAACGAGCGCTTCCCGGGCTTCGAGACCGACGTGCACGGGCTGGTCAAGCGTGAAGTCGACGGCAAGCGCGGCTACTTCGTGGACTGCGTGATGCAGGACGCGTAAGCGGTACGCAAGCAAAATCGGGGCTCCGCCTGCGCGGGGTCCCGCCATTGCGCTAAGCTAGCGCGCATGGACCCCACCACCTTCTTCACCACCCGCCGCCCGCGCCTCACGCGCATCGCCTACCGCATGCTCGGCTCCGTCGCCGAAGCCGAGGACGTCGTCCAGGACGCCTGGCTGCGCTGGCATGCCGCCGACCGCGAAGCCGTGCTCGAACCCGAGGCATACCTGGTGCGCACCGTGACGCGCCTCTGCCTCGACGTGCTGAAATCAAGCCGCGTCAAGCGCGAGCAGTACATCGGCCCCTGGCTGCCCGAACCCTTCATCGATCCGGACGACGAGGCCGACGACATCACCCTGCCCCTGATGCTGGCCATGGAACGCCTGTCGCCGCTGGAGCGCGCCGCCTTCCTGCTGCACGACGTGTTCGACCTGGATTTCAAGGAAGTGGGTGCCGCCATCGGCCGCGAGAGCGCGGCGGCGCGCCAGCTGGCCAGCCGTGCCCGCACCCACGTGCAGGACGCGCGCCCGCGCTTCCCGGTTGCGCGCGAGGAGCAGGACCGCATCGCCGGCGCCTTCTTCGCCGCCACCCGCGGCGGCGACCTGGCCCAGCTCAAGCAGCTGCTGGCGGAGAATGTGGTGTTCTACGGCGACGGCGGCGGCAAGCGCAACTCGGCGCTCAATCCGATCTTCGGGCTGGACAAGGTGGCGCGCCTGCTGGCTGCGCTGGTGGAGAAAGCGGGATGGGACACCGCCGAGGTGCTGCGCGAGACCCGGATCGGCGGCCTGCCCGGTCAGCTCAGCCGCGAAAACGACGCCATGCTGCAGGCCATGGCGGTGGAGATCGATGGCGGCAAGATCACGGCGATCTACGTCACCCGCAACCCGGACAAGCTCGGCCACCTGGAGCGGCCGGGGACGCTCAGCGGCGCTTGAGTTCGAGCGGCGCGGCAGGCGCCCTCCGCGCCTCGCGCAATTCGCGGCGCGCGTGGGTGATGACGGAGTACGCGGCCGACAGCCCGAGCAGGCCCATCACCGTGGCCACCAGCAGGTCGGGCACGCCGCTTCCGGTCTGGAACACGCCGAGCGCCGCCAGCATCACTGCCACGTTGGAGATCGCATCGTTGCGCGTGCACAGCCATACCGAGCGCATGTTGGCGTCGCCATTGCGGTAGGCGTACAGGAGCGCGCCGACCAAGCAGTTGGCGGCCAGTGCCAGGAGGCCGATCACGCCCATGGTATGCGCCACCGGCACGGTGCCGGCCTGCAGGTGCCACAAGGCGGTGCCGAGCACGAAGATGCCGTAGGCGCCCATGGTCGCGCCTTTCAGCAGCGCGGTACGCGAGCGCCACACCGGCGCCAGCGCGAGCACGAACAGGGAAATGCCGTAGTTGGCGGCGTCGCCCAGGAAATCGACCGCGTCGGCCAGCAGCGCGACCGAGCCCGCGGCCCAGCCGCCGACGATCTCGACGCCGAACATCAGCGCGTTGACCCACAGCGCGATCCAGAGGATGCGCCGGTAGCGCGGATCGACGGGCGGCTTAGCTGGCGAGCAGCCGCCGCTGCAGCAGTCGGACATCGTGGTTCAGCCCATCAATATGATTCATATCTGACAGGCTAGCACGAAAATCGAATCAGGTTTTTGGCAGCGTGACGCCGTGCTGGCCCTGGTACTTGCCGCCGCGGTCCTTGTACGAGGTCTCGCACACTTCGTCGCTCTCGAAGAACAGCACCTGGGCGCAGCCCTCGCCGGCGTAGATCTTGGCCGGCAGCGGCGTGGTGTTCGAGAACTCCAGCGTCACGTAGCCTTCCCATTCGGGCTCGAAGGGGGTCACGTTGACGATGATGCCGCAGCGCGCATAGGTCGACTTGCCGAGGCAGACGGTCAGCACATTGCGCGGGATGCGGAAGTATTCGATTGTGCGGGCCAGCGCGAAGGAATTCGGCGGGATGATGCAGACGTCGCTCTTCACGTCGACGAAGGAATTCGAGTCGAAATTCTTCGGATCGACGATGGTGCTGTTGATGTTGGTGAACACCTTGAACTCGTCGGCGCAACGAATATCGTAGCCGTACGACGAGGTACCCCACGAAATGACCCTGCGGCCGTCCGATTCGCGCACCTGGCGCGGCTCGAAAGGTTCGATCATCCCGGTTTCTTGCGCCATGCGGCGGATCCATTTATCGCTCTTGATAGCCATTGTCGAAATTCCAAATAATCAATCCCGCGATTTTACGCTAAACCACGGACGCCGGCACCGTCCGCTGCCGGCCGCCGGCGGTGGCCAGCAGCCGTTCGATCATCTCGTGGGTCAGCTGCGCGGTCTCGGCAGGCTTCTCGAGCGGATACAAATGGCCGCCCTCGATCATCACCAGGTTCTTGCCGACCAGCCTGCGGGTGGCGTCCAGCCCGGCCTGGCGCAGTTCTTCCGACGTGGTGCCGGCGATGAAGCCGATCGGCAGCGGGTACGGCGCGCGCAGGATCGCGCCCATGTGGTGCGGCAGCGTATTGTAGATCTGCGTTTCCACGTCGCGGTCGAAGCGCAGCTGCACCCCGTCCGGATGCGGCCTGAGGCCGTGGTCGAGGTAATCGTCGAGCGCACCCGGGGCCCAGGCCTGGAACATCGGCTTCGAGATGAAATGCTGGTAGGCCGCGGCGCGGTCCGGCCAGACATTGCGCCGGCGTTCGGAAAACCGCGCCGGCGAAAAGCGCGAACCCATGCCGCGCTGCTTGACCAGGCGCCACAACAGGGCGCGCCAGCCCGCCACCACCGGCGAATCGAGCATGACGACGCAGCGCGCCAGGTCCGGCCGCTGTTTCGCCGCCATCATGCTCAGCATGCCGCCCAGCGAATGCCCGACCAGGATCGGCGGCTGCTCGTAGCCCTCCAGCTGGTGAATCAGTTCGTCCACCAGGCCATGCCAGCCGTCGCCCACCGGAAAACGCGGGTCGTGGCCGTACATATCATGGGCGCGCACCTCGTAGTGCTCGCCCAGGGCCTGGAACAGCCGGCTATAGGTGCCGGCCGGATAACTGTTCCCGTGGGAGAAGTGCAGCAAGGTTTTGCTCATGAGGGCCCGATGGCATGAATGACGACGGGCCATTGTAATGAAAGAGACCAGGATGCGGGCCGCGTTTAGAGGGGAGTGCCTACACCAGACCGCCCCGTATGCACCCCGCTTAATCTACGCCACATGCCCAGTTAAATATTTCCACATGGAAATCAGCATGATAGCATTTGCCCAATAGTGTTTTCATGAAGGAAAGATTGCAATGCAAGGTATCGAGATCACCGGCAGCGGGCGCGACGACGACCTGCGCGGCAGCCAGGGCGACGACCGGATCAACGGCGCAGGCGGCGTCGACGTCATCCTCGGCCTGGAAGGCGACGACAAGCTCCACAGCGGGCTGGTCCTGGACCCGGCGACCGGCACCGTGGTCCAGGATCAGGATGGCGACCTCCTGGACGGCGGCCCCGGCAACGACTACGTGCAGGGCAGCCTCGGCAGCGACCGGCTGATCGGCGGCACCGGCAACGACCGCCTGTATGGCGGCGGCGGCAAGGACAACCTGCAAGGCGGCGACGGCGACGACATCCTGCAAAGCGGCGAGGTCTACGATCCTGCCACCAAGGGTTTCGGCGCCGACACCGTCGGCGATTACCTGGACGGCGGCGACGGCAACGACCAGCTGTTCGGCGAGGACGGCAACGACCTGCTGGGTGGCGGCGCCGGCGACGACCTGCTCGCGGGCCAGCGAGGCAATGACCTGCTGATCGGGGGCGCCGGCCACGACAGGCTGTTCGGCGAGCAAGGCAACGATACGCTGGACGGCGGCAGCGGCGCCAACCAGCTGCTTGGCGGCGCGGGCGACGACATCTATTACGTGCGCAGCGCGATGGACCAGGTCTGGGACGAAAGCGGCAATGACAAGGGCATGATCTTCGCCGACTGGGTTTTGCCGGCTGGCAGCGTCGAGGACTGGAGCTGGGCACCCGGCGTGCAGAAGGTGCCGAACTGGATCGCGGCGCTCGCCGTGCTGGCGCCGGTGGGACGCATCACCGGGGCCACCCGCATCGTCGACTACCACTTCGCCGCCCAGCCCGCGGACTTCTTCAGCGACAAGGACAAGAAGGGCTTCGAGCCGTTCAACGACGCCCAGCGCGCCTTTACCCGCAAGGTATTCGACTACATCAGCACCGTGCTGAACGTGGAGTTTCGCGAAACGGACACGGTCGACAGCAAAGTGCTGGTCCTGGCCAACAACCAGCAGGACGGCTCCTCCGGTTATGCCAGCAGCCGCCTCCTGATGCTGAACAGCGGCCTGGCGCAGAACCTGGCGCCGACCACCGCCAACTACGGCGTCGAAGTCCTGCTGCACGAACTCGGCCACTCGCTCGGCCTCAAGCATCCATTCGCCTATGCCGACTCGTTCGGCAACGTCGGCGCGGGCCCCTACCTGAGCAGCACCGAGGACACCAGCCGGCATACCGTCATGACCTACAATAATGCCTTCGAGGAGCTGGACCTGTCCTACAGCGCGCTCGACCTGGCGGCCCTGCACTACATCCACGGACCCTCGGCACGGCTGGCGGCCGGCGACACCACCTGGACCCTGAGCGCGGCCACGGCGAACTTCATCGCCGACGGCGCCGGCAACGACACGGTCGACGGCAGCGCCTCCTCGGACAGCGGCGGCGGCATCACGGTCGACCTGCGCCCGGGCTACTGGGGCTTCCTGGGCGCCAAGGCCGGATCGATCGTCGAGGCGGGGCAAGTGACGGTCAATTTCGGCACCCTGATCGAGAACCTGCGCGGCGGCGCCGGCCACGACAGCCTGACCGGCAACGACATCGCCAACCGCATCGACGGCGGCGCCGGCCAGGACGTGCTGACGGGCGGCGCCGGCAGCGACCTGCTGGACGGCGGCCTGGGGCAGGACGTGGCGGTCTATGCCGGCACGCGCGCCGACTACAAGATCAGCGTCGGCAAGGACGGCGGCACCGTGCTCGACCTGCGCCGGCCGGCCGACATCGATACGCTGAACGGCATCGAACGCCTGAAGTTCGACGACGCGATGCTCAGCTTCGACCTCGACGGCGTCGCCGGCCAGGCCTACCGCCTGTACCAGGCCGCCTTCAACCGCACGCCGGACATGGCCGGCCTCGGGTACTGGATCAGCCGCATGGACGCCGGCACCAGCCTGAACGACGTGGCCTCGGCCTTTATCGCGTCCGGCGAATTCACCGCCATGTACGGCGCGAAGCCGGCCAACGGCGACTTCCTGACCAGGATTTACCAGAACATCCTGCACCGCGCGCCCGACCAGGCGGGTTTCGACTACTGGCTCAAGGCCATGGACCTGGGCACCAGCGCCACCGACATCCTGGGCCAGTTCAGCCAGAGCCACGAGAACGTGGCGGCGCTGGCAGGCGTGCTCCAGGACGGCATCGCCTACACGCCTTACGGCTGAGCACCCGGCACGTAAAACCAGGTAAATCCCGCCGCTGGGCGGCGGCCCCGTGGCGCGGCTTTTGCTATCCTGCTCGCCATGAACCATGTTTTGCTGATCGACGACGACGTCGAACTCGTCGGGATGTTTTCCGAATACCTCGAACAGGAGGGTTTCCGCACCACCCGCGTCCACAAGCCGCCACCCTGAAGCACGGCGGCCTGCCGGCGCTGCGCGGGATGCTGGGCGAGATGCAGCGCCTCCAGGTGTTCGTGCAGGACAGCCAGGGACGCGAGCTGCTGGCATCCGGCGAGCCGCAGCGCGGCATCCGCCGGCTGGCGGGCCCCACCGGCGAACGCAATCTGGCCTTCGTCATGCGCCCCCAGTAGGCTGGCGCACCAGCAGCCGGACAAGATCGCTTCCTCGCTCGATCGCATCGAGCGCGAGAGCATGCGGATGGATAAACTCGTCGGCGAACTGCTGACGCTGTCGCGGCTCGAAGCCTCGCCCGGCCTGGCCCGGCGCGAGCAGCTCGACCTGAGCGAATTAGCCCATGAGATCGCCGCCGATGCCCGCTTCGAGAGCGGCCCCGGCTGGCCCGACGTCACGGTGGACGCGCCCGGCCCGATCGTGGTGCAGGGCGATCCGGACCTGCTGTGGAGCGCGCTGGAAAACGTGGTACGCAATGCGATCCGCCACGGCGGCAGCGGCGGCATCGTCCAGATCGTCCTGCATGCCGATGCACGGCAGGCCCACGTGGACGTGTTCGACCGCGGACCCGGCATCGCCCCAAGCGACCTGGCCGAGGTGTTCCGGCCCTTCTTCCGCTCGCATCGGAACCAGGTCGACGGCATGGACTCGGGCTGGCGATCGCGCGCCACGTGCTGGTGGCGCACGGCGGCGGCATCAGGGCCGCGAACCGCGAAGGCGGCGGCCTGCAGGTCAGCCTCAGCCTTCCCCTTGCGGCCTTGCGCGCTAGCGGCCGTGCCAGTAGCGGCGGCGCTCCGTGCGGAACTCCGTCACTTCAAGCGCCTGGCCGAAGCGCAGGGTGACGGCGCCGGAAGCGTCGGTGCGCAGCCTGCGGATGCCCAGGCTGCCGTAGCGTTCGTAGACTTCGGCCTTGGGGTGGCGGTAGCGGTTGCGGTAGCCCACCTGGAAGATGCCGAGCGTCGGCTCCACCGCCGCCAGGAAGGCCGCGGTCGACGAGGTTCCGCTGCCATGGTGCGGCGCCAGCAGGACGTCCGCGCGCAGGCGGCCGGCCGCCTCTTCCAGCAGCTGCGCTTCCTGCGCAGCCTCGATGTCGGCGGCCAGCAGCATTGCCTGGCCCTGGCCCGCGACGCGCAGCACGCAGCTGCGGGCGTTGGCTTTCAAGCCGGCGTTCTCGTACGATTGCCGCGTGGGCCCCAGCATCTCGAAGCGCACGCCGTCCCAGGTCCAGGCTTGGCCGGCGCTGCAGCGGCTGTGGCGCGCGGCGGCGCGCACCACCGGATGGGCGCGGCCCAGCGAGGAGTGAACCTGCGCCACATCGACGCCCTCGAGCAGGGTGCGGGCCCCGCCGGCGTGGTCGACATCGCTGTGCGAGACCACCAGAGCATCCAGCGCGCCGATGCCGCGGCCGCGCAGGTAGGGCAGCAGGATGCGCCCCGCCGCGTCGGCGCCCGGCGCGTATTGCGGGCCGGTGTCGTAGAGCAGCCGGTGGCTCCCGGTCTCGACCAGCAGGGCCATGCCCTGCCCTACATCGAAGGCGGTGACCGTGAAGCTGCCGGCGGCCGGTGCGCTCGGCAGCTGGGTGAGCATCGGCGCCCAGGCGGCCAGCCCGGCCCACCGCTGCGGCCAGCCGCGCGGCGCCAGCATCCAAAGGGTACCGGCCAGCGCCAGCGCGAACACCCAGGGCTGCGGCGCCGGCGCGTTCATGATCGCGAGCGGGCTGGCGGCCAGCAGGCCCAAGCCCTTTGCCAGCAGTTCGATGGCCATGTGCGCCAGGCCGAGCACCCAGCCCGCCAGCGGCGCCGGCAGCAGCGCGCCGAGCAGGGCCAGCGGCGTCACCAGCAGGCTGATGACCGGGATCGCGACGGCGTTGGCGAAGGGGCTGGCCAGCGAGACCTGGGAAAACAGCAGCATCGTCAACGGCACCAGGCCGATGGTGACGGCGTACTGGGTGCGGGCAGCCATGCCGAGCGTCTGGCGCCATCCGCGCTCGTCCCGCACCCGCCCCAGGCCGGCGTACAGGATGATGGCGACCGCCCCGAACGAAAGCCAGAAGCCGGCCCCCAGCACGGCCCAGGGATCGATCAGCACGACTACCGCCAGCGCCAGGCACAGGACGTGCGACAGCGCGACGACCCGCCCGAGCCAGAGCGCCGCCGCCACTGCGGCCAGCATGTAGAAGGTGCGCTGGGCCGGCACGCCGAAACCGGCCAGCAGCACGTACAGCAGCGCCACCAGCGCCCCCATCAGCGCCGCGGCCTTTTGCGCCGGCAGGCACAGGGGCAAGGCGGCGCCCTCGATGAAGAAGGAACGGCGCCACAGTGCGGACATGGCCCATGCGGCCATCCCTGCCACCATCGTGATGTGCAGGCCCGAGATCGAGACCAGGTGGCTGATGCCGGTGCGGTTGAAGATATCCCAGTCGGACTGCGGGATGCCGCGCTGGTCGCCGATGACCAGGGCGACGACCACGCCGGCATAGCGCTTGCCCGCGAGCTGCTGGAGGATGTGGCGGCGCAGCGCGGCGCGGGCGCGTTCGACCACATGCTTGGGGCGCGGCACAAAGGCGGAGAGACGGAGGTTGCGTGGGCCGGACGGACGGACGTAGCCGGTGGCGCGCACGCCCTGCTCCAGCAGCCAGGCCTCATAGTCGAAACCGTAGGGATTCGCGTTGCCGTGCGGGCGCTGCAGGCGGACCACCAGTTGCCAGCGCTCGCCGGGTTGCACCGCGTCGCTGCTGTCCTTGCTGGCCACTGGGCCGTACCATGAGACGGCAATCTTCCGCGGCACGGTGGCGCCCGGCGTCAACACCCGTTCGACGCGGACATTGAAGCGCGAGCCGCCGTCGAACTCGTGCGGCAGGCTGTCGACGGTGCCGATGATGGCGACATCCTTGCCCTCCTGTTCGCGCGGCAGCGAATCGGCCAGCGCCAGGTGGGCGAACAAGGCCGCCCATGAGGCGCCGAGCGCGGCGGCAGCGAGCAGGATCGCCAGCTGTTTTCGCGTTGCGCAGAGAGCTAGCGCCACGCCAACGGCGCAGGCCAGTACGCCCGGGTCCGGCAATACGGCGCGTGTCTGCAGCCAGCAGGTCCCGGCCAAGAATGCGAGGATGGCGCAGCGCATGGGGCGGGATGCGGGCCTTGTCGGGCGACAGGGAACCAGACGGAAGGACGTTCAGGGGATGACCTGGCAGTCGTTGAACTGGTCGGCGATCAGCTTGGGCGCCGGCGCGCAGCCGCAGATGCAAAGGTCGTCGCTCAGGGCGCACTCCTTGCCTTCCGACTGGTCGCGCAGGCGCGGCATGACACACTGGATGATGCCCTCTTCGCCGCATGCCGGGCAATCGACCGGATCGCCTTCGCAGGCGACTGGCAGGCCGTCCAAGGTGGTGAAGGTGCTGGTGGCCCTGACGATTCCGTCCGCGGTGGTCGTTGCGCCGGCGCGGATGTAGTAGCGATTGTGGGTCACTGATGCTCTCCTTGTGGGGGAAAGCTGGAATGTAGCTGAGGTGGCGGGATCGGCGTTGCGGTATCGCAGCATCGCCTCAGCACGTGGCAGAGACAGGCGTGAACCGCCCCGAGTTTTGTGGAGGCTCCATTCTTTGAGAAAATGGAGCTATGAAGAAGCAACCCAAGTATTCCCCCGAAGTCATCGAGCGCGCTGTGCGCATGGTCAGCGAAGCGA